>NZ_JBJKTM010000002.1:0-144823 GCF_046580785.1 Latilactobacillus sp. VITA-14 | reverse complement strand
GACGGTGATCGGTTCAGCCGAACGCCCATTTGGATATTGGACAGCCCTAGTTCACAAAAGGTTTCGATTTTAATTCGTTCGGAATAGGTTATACTAGACAAAAGATCAGCTCCTAAAAGATGGGTTTGTGGTAAACACCATTTTAAGGGAAGCTGATCTTTTTTGTCCGAACAGCGTCGGATTAATTTTACAATCTACCTTTTCAAATTATTATTTTAGGAAGTGTCAGAATGAATAGTTTAAAAGGATTAGGGCAGCTCCTTATGTGGTTATTAACCATACCATCTGCTTATTGGGGGGCGAAGACTGCAACAACAGAGTTGGTGAAGCATCGCAATATGCGTTTAGCAAGTCTTGAGAATCGCACGAACGCCAATGATAATGCGGTACAAGCCGTACTGCACGATTCGCTTTATAAGCAGTGTACTAAAGTTATTTATCGCGGAGCTGTGACTATTAGCGAGCTAGATAACATTGAGCATTTATTTCGAGGGTATAGCGGTGTCGGCGGTAATGGGACCGGTGAAGCACTCTATAATAAAGTTAAAAATTTAAAACTAATTGATGACAAGGAGCTGATCGAACATTGAACTGGCAACTAAGATTTAAAAACCCACATTTTTGGTTTCAAATTATAATAGCAATCGCGATGCCAGTTGGAGCGTACTTTGGAATTAAAGCCCAAGACGTTACTAGCTGGCATATTTTATGGGCAACATTGGGCAAGGCAATCGCCAATCCGTATGTACTATTAACGGTAGCGGTCAGCGTCTATAACGCGATTATCAATCCAACAACTAAAGGAGTAAGAGATTATGACAAAATTAAATAGACTAGCAGTCACCTTAATGGTGGCTTTTTTAATGCTTCCGATTGACATTGCGAACGCAGCAATCGGTGATCAAGGGACTGACCAAGCTATTTATCAAACGAATAACGGCAAGGTAGGGTACAACTCGGATAAATTTACGTTATTGCAAGTTGGGGGCTATTATACGCAGTCAACCTATACTGGTCAGGTTCAAGCGTCAAAACAGCGTGGTCTAAGAGTTCACAGTTATTTGTGGTATGGTGTCGGCGGTAGCACTGAATTAGGCATTGAAGCTGTTGATCACTTTATGCCAAAAATTCAGGCGAATACGCCTAAAGGGTCAATCGTCGCGTTGGATTACGAAGATGGCGCGTCAACTAATATCCAAGCCAATACTAATGCGATTATTGCCGGCATGGATAGAATTGCAGCTCATGGTTATACGCCAATGTACTATAGTTACAAGCCATATACTTTAGCGCACGTGTATTATCAACAAATCATTAAAAAGTATCCCGGCTCATTATGGATTGCCGCCTATCCAAATTATCTAGTCACGCCAACGCCTAATTATTCAGTATTCCCATCAATGGACGGTGTGGCACTGTATCAATTTACGTCAACTTATGTTGCTGGTGGGTTGGATGGCAACGTTGATTTAACAGGTATTACTGATAACGGTTATGGCAAACAACCGAGCCAACCTAACCAACCAGCAACGGGCACAGTGGCTAATCAAGATTATGCGCAAACCGGCACGTTTACAGCTAATGCAACCGTCAACGTCCGTTCCGGATTAGCGAATAACTCAAGCGTGGTAGCAACCTATGCGCCCGGTGATTCATTGAATTACAACCACATCTACATCGTTGACGGTGTAGTTAAAGGTCGCTACACCAGTTATTCAGGTCAAACACGCTATGCATCGCTCGGCTACATTCCGGGCGAAAGTTTTGGTGCTCGCGCAGCCACTACCACTAGCCGTCACTATACCATCCAATATGGCGATTCGTTCTGGTCAATTGCTAACAAGTTAGGTGTCAACATGCACACTCTAGTGGTAAAAAATGGTAAGAGTATTAATTCAATGATCTACCCAGGACAAACGTTGAGCTATTAAACATAAGCAACAAAAAAGCCCTCGAACGAGGGCTAATACATAATATACATTATTGCTTATTTGAGTGAATTTGAGAATCCCATTCAGCATAGCAGGCAGTTCTAACCAACAATATTATTTCATCGTTAGACATTTTTTCAGAATCAATTACAACCCATTTATGAGAAAAATCTCTTATAAATGCGTGTAGCTGATCAATACCCCAAGGGTCACCCGTACCATAACTACTTAAACTACCGAATATTTTTTCGCATTGGTAGTGAAACATTTCATGCATATCTGATGGACGTACATCTAAGTTATCCCAAATTATGTTAGTCATAGTATTATAGTCCAAGTTATTTACGGATTCTACAATATTAGGGATTTTTGAAATAAGATTATTTTTAAACTTATGAATTAAATCATTATTAGCATGATTTGTTGATTCAGTATTTAAAGTTGTAGTTAAATCCTCAATATAAGAGGTTTCTTGAAATCGAATTTTTAAGGTTTCGGATATTTCTTTAAGTGTTTCAATAGGATCGCTATTAACGGATATTTTATTTGATTTCCATATTTTCAATTGATTATTAACAATCGTTTTAATTGATTCCGTGGCTAGTCGCATTAGTTGGAATCTTGAATTAATGTAATCCTTTAATAAAGAAAATGGGAATCGTAGATCTTTGATATCATCAACTTTATTTGAGTATATCCGTATACCTACGAAAGGCTTTCGAGATAATGAGTCATTAATTATAGGCCAAGGAGAGTATTGAGTTTCTTTATTTTCCTTTAGGAATTTAACGCGGCTAGTTTCAAAAGGATGAGCCATGGCAAGCGAACGAAAGTATTGAAAGAATTGTTCATCAGTAGGGCAATTATCATCTTCAAGTTTAAGAGATTCTTTGCACAGATTTTTAAAATAAATATATGCATCATCACTTGTTTTATCATCATATTTATTGTGGAAATGCAAAGTACGTTGTAATTCTTTTATTGCGTCAAGAACCATGCAAGTATACATAATAAAGACTAAGAAATCAGTTTCAGTTTTAGGTAGTTCTGAATGATCATTTAAATATTTAACGCTATCATCCATTCGATCCATTATGGCGCAGTACAAACTATAGTTGCCTTTATAGCGCTCATCGCGCCAAAATATGGGTGTAGCATTTATAGCCGATCTAAAATCTCTACAAATAGAAGAATCTAAAAATTGTTTCATAAATATTTCCTCTCAACATAATTAATATAAATATTCAGGTTATGAACTCATAAAAGTATATCATTAACATTGATTGAATCAGTATACCAAATCACAAAATAAAAACCACTTGACTAAAACGAACGTTTGTTCGTATAATATATCTTACAAAGGAGTGGTCGAGATGGAATTTATAAGTTTAAAAGGCACGATTAACAGCACTATTAAAGTTGTCAGTTTCACACCGTACTTAGCAAGATTTGAACTCAAAACACCAGAACAAAGCTATAACTGCCTGGTCGCAAAAGATGCGGTTAACTTCGTGTATCTGGCACAAGAGGGTGCGCCAATCTCAATCTTTGGTCACTTCAATAAACGGCACCAATTAATAGTAGATAAATTTCATGTCAAGAATGTCATTCAAGATTTTTCTGTTGTAAGATAAGTATCAGAACAAAAGTCGGGAGCGAATCAAATGAAGCAGTTTGAACCAGCACGGATTAATGAGCAATATTATTTGGTCTTAAATGAAACGGGGAAAGTCGAGCTATATAATAAGGGCATTGGCGTAGTGGGCAGCATGAGTTACTACTACACGCGCAATGACTTACCATTGTTCATCTGTCGTCACGATCCAACAGCTGATTTAAGGACCATTCATGATGTGATGGTGCAGCTTGATGCGCAAATGGACGAAATGGTCGAATGTGGCTGTTTAATGGTAGGTGGCCGGAATGTTGCAATTCAAAGATAAATAAAAATGCCATCCTAAGTAGGGTGGCATTTTTGGTTTCTTCTATAATATAAATAGATTTATAGTTGGGTGCAAAATGAACTGAATAGCTTCTTAAAGGCAAAATAAAAACCCGTCAACTTAATGACGAGTTTTATACTTTTTCTGCACCAATCTGCACGGGGGACTTGTAAAGCCCAGTACAAAAGGTATATCTATGCGTCACCCGGGAGTTTGAACTACAATTAAACTGATAGCAAGCTAAAACGAGTGACGAGTGCAATTACAGGTATAAAGGCGTTTGTGTGGATTTTAGAGTGATTAAACTAAAACTAAACTACAGCGATTATAGCCACATTTTGACCACTCGCCACACAGAAACCACACAGAATTTGGCTATAAATTACTGAGTATTTTGAGTGCTTTTTCATTTTCTTGATCACGGCTAGTTTGCAAAAGATGCGTGTAAACTTCGTAAGTGATGCTGGTATTTGCGTGTCCAAGTCGTTCGGAGATGTAATCAATTGAAACACCCTTGGCAATCAGCATTGATGCGTGAGTATGTCGCAGTCCGTGAAATGTGATGATGTTTTTCGTCTGCAATTCAGCGAGTATTTTTTTGAGTGTTTTATTAACCGCGGTATCGCTGGGGACTTCGTGACGGTTGGTCATGAATACTAATTGGAGTTTGTTTTTGTAGCCTTGTTTTAGAAATTGGCTACGCTGGTGAACTTGCAATGATTTGAGAACCTTAGCTAATGTGGAGGGGATGGAGATAGTTCGGTTTGATGTGATGGTTTTAGTTTTTGTGAAGCCAGTTCGTTTCTTGTAGTCGTATGCCTTGTTGATCGTTACGGTTTGGTTAGCGAAATCAACGCAGTCCCAAGTTAGACCGGCAACTTCACCATATCGACATCCGGTTAGAAGGCCGAATAGAATTTCAAGCCTTGAAATAGCCATGAAAGTGCCAGTTTCAATACATAATTTTTTTAGTTGCTCTGCTTCGTGAAACTCCAAAAATTTGAGATTACCATCTTTGGATTCAAGTCCCGCAATCAACGCACCAAATGTAAAATCGCGAGTGATGATGCCATCATTGATGGCGTACTTCACAGCATTTTTAAAATAGCTGTTTAATAACCGAGTGCTATCCTTAACGTGCGTCTCGGCATAGATATCAAGCATTGATTGGTAGTCTGCTGTTTTGATGTTCTTTAGTTGCTTATCCCCAAAGGTATTTTGAACCAAGCGGATAGCCACTTTATATTTAGATTCGGTGGTCTGATGCAATCGACCAATCTTATACGTATTAGCCCAAGTTTCAAAGTATGAGGCGAAAGAGATATCTTTATTGCTGTTTAGCTCGCCATCATATTTGAGTTGCTCTATTTCAGCAGCAGCACGTTGGGCGTCCATTTTGCGTTTAAAACCGCCTTTAGACTTGCTGTGTTTTGAATCTATCCAAACTCGGTAAGCCCAGGCGTTTCCGCGTTTAAAAATTTGAGCCATTGTTAATTCCTCCATTTTAAGCTAAAATAGAGTACGCAAATAGCGCACAATATTTTGCGTTTTTTTTGTGAAGCACATCCAACTTCTTGGCGGGAGGGGATGTGCTTTTTTATTTTTTATATTAATAATAGTTAGTTGATTAACTGCTTGGAGTAGGTGGGTCCATTGTAAATGATAGAAAATCTTTACCAAGATTTGTAATTCTATAGTAAGTTTCTATAATAGTTCCGTCAGAGCCCATATTAATGTCTCCATATCTTTTTTCGAACAGACCTAAATTTGTGAGTCGTTCACACAATCCAATTAAATAGAATTTATCTAACTTTCCTTCAAAAGCATTAACTACGTCGCTAATCATTGCCCATTTGTCACGTTCTAATTTTCTTGTGGCTAATAATAACTGTAGGTCAGTTAAATCAATTTGAGGTATGATCGAAGTGAAGTACTGCTCTTGATCCCAATTTATTTTAGAAGGAGATTTTAGAATGTTCAAAAAACCATTATGGAGCATTGATCGTTTTGCAAGGGTCGTATTGGACTCGATAATTTCATTCATCTTCTCCATATATTGAGAAATTTCGTCTGAATACTGAGAAATTTCGTCTGGATTCGTTAGTTGATTTTTTAGTTTTTCAACATCTTCACTAAGCTCTTTATAGAAATTTTCAATCCGTTTAAATCTTTTTTCATTTTTAGCGCCAAAGTAAGCGGTTTGTAATGCTGAGCCAACTGTTGGGATAGATGCAATACCTGCTTCAATTGCTAGCCAAGCATAGTCTTTACCGTGTAATTTATTTTCAGATTTGTTGTCCATTAATGTATATGTCCTTTCCAAATAAAACTTAGTTGGTATATCATTCTTAGGATAAGTGCCTATGCTATTAATTTATTCAATTCATCTAAGCCAATAATTTTAATTTTGCCACCGTTATCAATGAATTCCTGCGCTTTTAATTCGGCTGAGCTATGAACACCATCTTTTAGGCCTTCATAAACTTGTTCACCGTCAATGAGATAATCAGTTAGGCCAGATACTGCAGAGGTAACACGACCGCCATTTTGTTCGATGAGAAACTTGATTTCACTGCGGGTCATTTCCATAAACTGACCTGTGATACAAAAGCGTAAACCTGATAGTTTGTCGGATGATTCAGTCAGCTCTGCTGGATCGCCAGCGATGATTTTATCGGTAGATCCATCGCGCATTTGTTGGTATATAAAAGCTGTTGTTTCACAATCATCTAAAGAATTATGTGATTGATTCTTGATGCCGTAATGCTTTTTTAGTGTTTCTAATTTATAGTTCTCTAAGTTCGGCAGTTTTTTACGAGCAATGGTAACCGTGTCTTCGATAAAGATTTGCTTATCGGTGTAACCATGAGTCGTTAAGAAGTTAATATCAAAATTAATGTTATGACCGATAATGGGAAGACCGCCAATGAAGTCACGCAATTCTGGGACGATTTCGGTAAAAGTTGGTTCATTAATCACCATTTCTGGACTAATATGTGTGAGAAATTGAACTTCTTTTGGTATTTCGTGTTCGGGATTTACGTATTTATTGAATTGTGCAACTTTTTTGTTATCAATGTACTTCAGAGCAGACACTTGGGTGATGCCTTCGTTTTCAGCAGATAGGCCAGTTGTTTCAATATCTAAAACGAGGAACCTGTATAGGTCTTTTTTTAATTTAACGATATTTGGTTTGTTTTTCTGAATGATGGATGTGACTGGATCAATGGCAGGTTCATCTGGGATTGGAGCTGTCTCAGGCATAGTTTCATCGACTTCTGGGATGATTTCCGGTGTTGGTTGTTCCGCGACTGGAGATTGTTTGTACTCTGCCAGCCACTTATTAATTCGAATTGTATCAAGTAGCATCCAAGGAATAGTAATGATTAGACCGTATCCAGCGGTAAGTAGCGCTAATAGTGTCATAACGAATCCCGTACCTTTTCGGCCCAGATAATAGCGGTGACCGCCGAGCCATCCAAATAATAGCCATAAGCCCCATGCTATATTGGAAACTTTACCAGTTTGAATGGGGGCCTTAGTTGTCACGGTAGGTTTTACTTTGGGATGCGATTTCTTTTTTGAGGTACCTATTTGAGACATCGGGTTGATGCCTACAGTTGTTTTATTATAAATACGGTTATAAACGGCCTTTTTTGGGTTTTTTAATATTCCCGTACCTTTTTTTCCGTAATAAGGAATGACCGCACGCTTGACGGAGCGCTTTAGTTTTCCAGTTGTGCGCGCCTTGATTGAACGTTTAATACTTGGCTTTCTAACCCCAATTTTAACCACAATATCTCCTCCAAATATGTTAAACTACGTTTATAGTTGTTGCTTTTTATATTTTTATCAGAGCAATTTGCGTCTTACTTCCTCCAAGAAGTAGGGCGCTTTTTTTATGTCTTCATAATCTGAATACCGTTAGCAAAGTTGATCAGTATGTTATCTCTAATAATTATCATGCCATAACGTTCACGGTAATAAGCTAATACATCAAATAGATATTCAACGGTGACGTCTAGATGTTCGGCCAATTCAAACTCTGTTGTTGATTGCCAATAAGCTGCAACTAACTTATCGAGTGGCACCAGACGGTTAAACGAGCGGCGACGCGCAATCGTTTCTTGTTTAGCACTCTCAATATCATTTGGGTTAAGAATATCACCAACAGATATCTCTTGATGACTGATTTCTTCAGCCAATGTCTGAGCCTGTTCAACACGCGTACGATTAGCGTTAATGACAATTGTTTTACCAATACATAGGCCATCAATACCTGCGGGCATATCGGTTCGAGGTTTAATATCAAATTCTGTAGATGATTCTGCAATCAATGAGTCGAGCATATCCATATATAATTCACATCACTTATTCTCGGAATGGTAGTTACTAGTTCTTTGATTTTTTGATCATATCGATATAGTCTAAAATCTTAGCCATATCGTCGTCAGTGAAATCTTTATTCAAATGCGCAGCTAGAAGTTCAGCCTCGGGATTTGAATCATTACTAGATGTGACATTTCTTCCAATTAGAAAATCAGTTGTAACACCAAAGTAGTCTGCTACCTTTTGAAGTTTATCTATTGAAGGTGAACTTTTACCCCACTTCGTAATAGAACCACTGGAAAGACCTGTTCGACGTTCAAGTTCTGCTAAGCTAATACGTTGTCCTGCAGCAAGCTCCTTGATTCTATCTATAATTGTCATGTTTATACCTCGGAAAATTTACTATATTTTTATTGACGTGGAAAATATTCCGTGTTATATTATGTGTGTTAGCAAATAAGGTATACGGAATAAGCCCACGTTCTGAGTTTATACGAAATGATGAAGTAAATGCTGGGGAGCTTTACGGTTATTTCGTATGCCTTAATTATAGAATATTTTCCGAACAAGTCAATAAGAAATGAGAAAATATTCCAATAAAACGAGGTGGACTGAATTGATGTACAACAAAATTAAGATGCTCGCTAAGGCGCAAGGTGTATCTATTAATAAAATAGAAAAAGATTTGGAGTTTGGATCATCGACGATTTCAAAGTGGAGCAAATCTAATCCTTCAGTAGATAAGTTAAAAAAAGTTGCAGATTATCTTGATGTGACAATTGATGAGTTAATTAGAGACGAAGAGCCAGTAACTAAGTAATTGAAATTTATTTTTCCATTTCAATGGATTGCTACGTTACTAACAGTGGGAGGTGATCAGTGATGAATGAACATATTTGGGTTTACTCGAAATTAAACGGAGCAAGCGAATTACTATTTACTATCGATAACGATGCTGATATTCACGATTTTGAGCAAATTTTTAACAGAAAGGAATATAAAAGACATAAGCAATTTGCCTATGCCTTAGTTGATGGAATTGAAATAAAGCTATTTACAGACCGAGTAGTTTAGCTGTGATTGAAGTGGCTAATGCGGATAAAACTTGAAGTGATGCTGAACCAACTGTGGAACTAACCCTTGATTTTGTTTTTTCCCAGACAGTATCACTTTTGATGCTATCTAAAAATTGATGTCCTTCCCAAGTGATTTCCCTGAAAATACCATCAAATGGCATACCCCAAGCTTTTATTCGGTGTAGTTCAATATAACCAGCTTCGAGTAATTTTTCAGTGCAGTATAAAACATCCTCCATAGGATAAGTTTTTAAATTTTCTAACCTAAGAAAATACTCCATAGTTGGGGTCTCGCCGTAAGGAACATCTTCAAATGCAAGCATTAAATCTCTAACGCAATCATGATTTAGATTCATTAAATATATCGCCTCGCTTTCTAGAGTGAGTATAGCAAATAAGAATATAAAGACAATAATCAGCGGGCTATTAATCAGTTGAATTTTATTATTTTAGGAGGCATGAAACATGGAGCGAACTAAAGTTGTTATCCCACAATTTTCAATTGAGTTACCAGCTGGCATTGAGTTGATCAGCACCGAAAAGCGTGAGCAACTTGAAGCCAATCGGCAAGTTATCTGGGATTTGAACAAAGCTGTTGAAATGACAGGTTACACCAAAGCGGATTTGAAGAAAATCCTGACTGAATTTAAAAAACGATTGGATATGGACAACGGTGGCTGCGTTTATTACCCATACCACGGTGGCAAATATACCATGGAATCATTAGGGTTTACGCAGTTTATTCGCAATAACTTTGCAGAAATTACGAGGTTTTTAAAAAAATGAAAAACACAAAACGCTTAATGAACATTGACCGCATCGTGTTCGGCATTATGGTTGCGTTGCTGATTGTAAGCCGACACAGCGACATGGCTTTCTGGTGGGCGACGGTCTTAATTGGCTATTTTGCCAGCTCAGTACTGCACACGCCGGATTATTTTGAATCAAAGGAGAATAGCAAGTGAATTTGATGGAAAGAGTTATCACGAATAATATGGCCGTCCCAATCAAGTACGATGGCCATCAGTTAATGAAATATGCGTTGCTGGTTCGTTATGATCAGCGATTTAAAGAAGAAGTTGGCATTTCATTTAAAGACCGGATGCGGTTGGGTGAGGCCATCAGAGGACTAAGCCACGGCGACATCGATGCCATCGTCGAAGTATGGGCGGCAATTCATGGCGTTGCATCAGTTGAATTTGCCGAATCAGATGACCAACTTGATCAGATGATTATGTATGTGCTTGATGAGATTTGGGACAAAAAGGGGGATGCAAAAGATGAACGATTTAGAAAAAAGTGAGGACCAGCTAAGCACCGACTTAGTCGTTATTACGGAAGAAATCAGAAGTTACCAGCGCCAAGCGGGCCAATCAATTTGGGAAATTGGCAAGCGCATCGCCCAGGTTAAGAACAACGACTTGGCACATGGACAATTTATGCCGTGGCTTGAATCAATCGGGATGAATACCAGTGTGGCTGAGCGCTTCATGAAGATTGCCGACGTGTTAGAAGAATCTGACACGTATCAGTCTTTGGGCTACCAAGCTTTATACCTGATTGCAACACTGCCAGAAGATGAACGACATCAAGAGCATGAACTTGCAAGTGGCGAGGTCAAGGAACCAACTGATATGACTGTGCGTGAATTACAAGAGGTTAAACGCCAATTGAAGGCCGCCGAGTCCAACAATCAGCAGTTGCAAGCTGAGATTGATAGCAGACCCGAAAAGGTTGTTGAAAAGGCACCAGCCGATTATGAAGACCTCAAGAAGATTGCCCAGTATGCAACTCAGCGTGAAAAGAATCTGAATGGTCGCATCGATGATTTAAAACAGAAGCTCGAAGATGCTGAGGCGGATTCAGCTAGCGCCAAAGAATTGCAACGCCAGATTGACAATTTAGGCAACACCAAGCGTAAAGAAGAGGCTAAGGTGATTGCAATTCGCGACTTTGCCGAATTAAAAACCAAAGTCGAAACGCTACTTGAAATGGTCGCACCGGTCGTATTCAGTGCTGACCTCGCTCAATTTAGCGCCAATGATCCTGTGATTGACAATTTGAGCCAAATAATTGGGCAGATTGAGCAGTGGGCGAGTGAGATGCGCGAATTGATGCCAAAGGGCGAGTTCATGGAAGGAGAGATTGTAAATGACTGAAAACAGCTTAGTAATTAGTCCAAACATGACACCTGATCAGCAACAAGTGTTACTGATTGAGGGCTACAACGTATTAGTGAAAAAGGTTAAACGATTAGAAGACGAGTATCCAATCATGCCACGCCAGAATCAACAACTTAACCGATTCAGATTATTCCGCATCATTGATGTGCTAGGCGGTAAAGATTCAAATGCCTACAAAAATAAGCACGTCCGGGCTAAAGTCCAGCGTGCTTTTGCAAAAGATTACAAAGAATTTTTTGAAGTTGATATTTACGCCAACACACCGAGAGGTAGTTACAAAAAGGCGTTGGGCTTCATTAGCGATTGGCTACCAAGTTTTGAAGTTGGTGCCGAAATTCGAGAATTAAATAAAAAGGAGATTTAACTCATGGACAAAATTAAGAGTCGTGCATTTAATCAATCAACATATATGGTGCCTGGTCGGGCTGCTGAATTAATTGCCGCCGATATGCGCAAAGTTGTGTTTAGTAAGTTTGATGTTCAAGCCGAAATCGAAGTTGGTGGCTTTAGCGATGATGAATCCCGCCAGATTAAAGTGACACTATTTGGATCACGCCAAACAATTGCGGAGGTCGTCAAATACGTCCATGACAATTACGATTTCGAAATTTAAGCAAAATAAAAAAGCCTTACCGAGGGCAAGACTTTCAAGTTATTAAAGTATAACTACCGCAAATTGATTATACTTCATTATTCCTTGTCAAGTCAACGAGTCCAATCGTGGGCTTTTATTGTGCCGTTAAACGGCTCTCTTATGCCTTTTGAGAAAGGTTTAAGCGGGCTTGTATTGGGTATTATCTTTATGACGAAACAGGGAATAGGAGTGAAATAAGCATGGTATTCATTCGTGAAAAAAAGATAGCGTGTGGCAATTATATGGAAGTCGATATATTGCCCAGAACTATTGAAGCAGAGAACGTTGCTCGTCGTGGAGCACGCAGAAAAAAAGAGCGGGTTTCAGCACCTAAGCAACGGAATCTGAACGAAAAGAATGCTAAGCGTTATTTCTTGGAATTAGGCAATGGCAACTTTGGTTGGGGTGACTGGCATGTCACTTTAACCTACTCAGAGGAGTTTGAACCAGCAACGGTCGATGAAGCTGAGCATGAGGTGGGCAATTACATTAAACGTCTGAAATATAAGCGGAAGAAATTGGGAATTGATCCGTTGAAATACATTCTAGTGAGTGAGTACAAGGTCGATGAAAATGGAGAGTTCACCACCAAGATCCATCATCATCTAATTATGAACGGGGATGAATCTGGGGCATTGACTCGTGATGATGTCGAAGATGTTTGGTCTAAGCGCATCAAGGGGAAAGGCAAGCACCCAATTGGATTGGTCAACTCTCGCAGATTACAACCAAATGAAAATGGGATTGAGGGACTGCTTAAATATTTGAGCAAAGACCCAAAAGGGAAAAAGCGCTGGTCGGCATCTCGCAATCTGAAAGTACCGTTTAAGTTGCCGACCAACGACACTTTCTACCGCAAAAGTAAGATTGAAAAGTTAGCAATGCAACCAGACCAGGGGCGGGAATATTTTGAACGCCGCTACAAGAAATTTAGGATATCAAAAATTGAGTTTTTTTATTACGAACGAACAGGCTGGCACGTCTATTTAAAGATGTGGCGGATTTAGGAGGGATGAAGATGGTTGATCGTGAAAGTTTATTGAAATCGTATGGTTTTAAGGTGAATGAGTCGGGCACCTATATTTTTAAAGAAAAAATAGGCAGTGTTGGCGGGCCCGTGTTTTTAGTTATTGCCGCGTTTAAAGATAGCAACGTTGTCAAAGTGATGTTACTGGACAGCAAAGACAAGAAACCCAAGTTTGCTAAGTACATGAAGAACTACGTCATTCCGTTTGAAGATAAAGCCAACCAGCGCCTTAGACAGCTACAACCGATTATTGGCCAGTGGATGTGCGTCCGCCGTCTAAATACGTCGTGTAGCAATTTTATTGTGAAATAGGAGGAGAGGGACGAATGACCAAAGGCATGATGGTAAAACTAACAAAACACGATGTGCGGGGCAAAGTAATCGACGTGGCCGAAGATGGCATTTCAATCAGGGATGCAAACGGGACAGTCTATTTCTGTCTCGAACCCGAATTGATTAGAGCAGGAAGGCTGAGTGATCGCGATGACTAAAAGAATTAAACGCAGATGGTGGGTTCGTCACCCCATTAGTGGCAAGTATTTAGGTGCAGATAACGGCTTAACGTGGGTTGACCTCGACAATCCCCACTCAGTTTCATTGAGCGAAAAGCAAATAAAGGCTATCAACCCAGAATTTTGGGATTGGCGTGAGGAAGATAAAGCGTACTTGTTAGACCAGTGCAACAAGCAGGAACGTAAAAATCGTGATGGGTGGAGATGATTAGATGCAACCAATTAAATTAAAAATAGATTCTAAGTACGAATCGGTTGTTTTAACGGTTCAACAATATGGATATTATGATGGACCAAAATGCGATAATCCGGGATGTAATTCAGAGTTAGGTCATCTAATCGATGACTGGCAGACTAATGCTACTGATTTAAAGGCTGACCAAAATGAGCTAAATATGAGTGATGAAGATTTTGAAAAGCTGATAGGCGCAATCTATGTGGCAGATGTCATTGAATACGAAGGGAGCAACACTAATGCAAAATGAACGGTTAAAAATTGGCGACATCCTGAATAATGTGATGGACATTTTTGGCAACGTGCACCGACAAGTTAGCATCATTCGTGTTATGGAGAATACAGTAACAGGTGAGGATCGTGACACGCATGTACGCCGAGTGTTCCATAAACAAGATATAGGGATGACGCCTCGTGGTAAGTACGGTTACGACAGTGATGCCAGCAAGAAGAGCTTTGACCTTGAAGAGTCACATAAATTGAAGTGGGGTGAATCTGAATTGCTTGGCAGGGGAGCATCCCAAATAGCAAATACATCGCGCAGCTAATATTGACAGGAGGCATACCACTATGGAGATTTCAATTAATTCAGAAACCAAGAGTTTAGTTTTTAGCTCAGATAAGCCATTCACGCCGGAACAAATGACGCTTGCCGCCAAGCTATTTGAGAGTGCGGCGGAAAACTTCGCCGAAGTAAGCAAATATAAATCAGGTAATCAGATACAGTTGATTATTAAGTGCCGTGGGTGCAATCGACAGCACTTAGTAGATGCGATGATTGGTCATAATCAAGCTTATCAATGTGAATGCGGTGAACAGATTGAGCTATTGCCAATACTCAAGGCAATGGGGTTTGTGGATTAAAAGGGGGGGCTTAGCAATGGATGAAGTATTAAAAGGACTAAGTGTTGCAGTAGGTTCGGCAGTTGATGCAGTCGCCATCGCCTTTGGTGGCTATACGACTAAGGAGCAAAGGCGAATTGAACAGCTAATGGATATTTTTGATGATATGGAATTATGTAAGATGATTGTCCGGATTGAATCAGGCAAAAGAAACATCGGACTGACTGAGATTAAAGAATTCAATACTAAGTTGCAAGAAATGGAGGTTACGGGATGAACATTGACAAGTCAGCACAAGCCGTTATGAACAGTTTTAGGACGTTTCTCAAAGCAGTAGTAGATTTTTTTAACGTAGAAGTGTTCAAAGTAATCATAAACGCTTTAAAACCGATATTAACAGCAATCAAGCTTTATATAGCGCAACTACGTAAACCAATCAAATGGCGTAAGTCAAACAAACGGAGGTAGCAACATGAGCATATTTTGGCTATGGCTTTTAACTAGTCAAGGCGTCACCGCCATCAAGTGGCTATGGGTCTTATATCCAGTTGTACTGGGATTAGTATTTTGGAGGTTGAAAACGAAATGATGGATAGTGAAACAAGGGGACGAAGAGAGCAGGCAATAGCTGTTCACATGATGTCGGGCAATAAATTCACACCAACGATGATCATGCACCGCTGTCTTTGTTCCAAAAAAGAGGCGGTTGAATTGTTGGAACAAGCTACTCAACGAATGGAGGTATTAAGGGATGAAGTTAGGTAACGTATTCGGCATTATTGGCCGGGACCCGAAGATGAACAGCAATGGCACAGTGATTATGTTCAGTATCGCCGTCAAGCGCCGCTATAAGGATAACCAAACAGGGCAATATGAGAGCGACTGGTTCAATTGCAAGGCATTTGGTAAGACAGCCGAGCTAATCAATCAAAACTTCCACAAGGGGTCGAAAATCCTCTTTGACGGTGATATGCGTAATAACAATTACGAAAAGAATGGCCAGAAGGTTTACAGCAACGAAATAGTAGTGAGTGACATCACTTTTATAGAATCCAAACAAGCTGCTAACGGCGACAATCGGCAAGTGGGAAGAACAGAACCATTCCCAACGTCGGCACCAGACTTATTTGGCAATAATGACGTGATTGTCGAACCAGATGGCCTACCGTTTTAGGGCATAAAAAAGACCGCGCTACCAACGCGGTCATCCCTTTGACATCCTACCAATATTATACCAAACAAAGGGGTGGCGTTGTTGGTTATTAATGCGAGACGGTTTGAATGGTTGCAAGAATATGGGCAACTCGATCATGATATTAAGTATTTGAAGTGGAATCTTTTGAAAACACGAGCGGAGCTAAGTCGACGAATCAGTGGTGATTTAAGTAATGATCACTTGGTGAAAGGGTCAAAAGGTGCCCGAGTTGAAGAGGAGATTGCACGGCTGGAGCAAGAATTGCAATGGCGTGTCCAGGCTCAACACGATTTGAGAGAGCTAGTAAGCTCATTTAATGGTATTGAGGAGCAAATCCTCCGTAAGAAGTACCTTGATGGGCAGACGCTGGAGGAGATTGCAGAGGACGACGAGGTACACTATACGCTGTCTTACATCCGCAAGAAACACGCTGAGTTACACCGCCGATTAGATTTTCTAGATAAATGGGATGCTGATAAGTACGAATTACAAGTTGTTGTCGGTGACCAGTTACGGTAGACTTACTCTTTAGTAAGTCTATTTTTATTGGGGAGGGAAAGATTGATGGGTGAGCAGTCACCAAAAGATGAGATAACAAGACAAAATCAACTATTGAATGCTGGAATAAACAAGTTTGAAAGTTTGTTTGATAGTGAAAATAAAAGAAAGCAACGTGATAGGAAAGGTCGTAAATATGCTTATATTCTAATCGGGTTAACTATATTGGCGATTTTATTTTACAACAGAATTATTTTAATGAATTTTATGATAAAGATATTCATGATCAATGATGAATTCCAATGGGGAGGAATTACAGCCATAGTTGCAATATTAACGTTTGGTTACACCGCATATAATAATCAGAAAAGGAATAAAATAGATTTAATCTCAAAATCTAGAATCGAGTGGCTATCTACTGTTAGGGAAGTTGAAGCAGAGTATTTAAAAAAAATATCAGAATACATGCTAAATCATAGTACATTTACTAATGCTGTTGTTGATGTTCCTGATTTAAACACTGCAAATAGAAGTTGGGAAAATATAAAAAAAATTACAATAGATTTGCAAAAAACATATACGCTACTTCAACTTCAGTTCGGGAAAGATGAGTATAATGATTTATTTTTAGAACCATTTGAAACTATTGGAGATAAGGTTAACGATTCAAGAAAACTTATTGTGAATATCTGTAAAAACTGTAAAGCTACTGATATGCAGTACCGGAAACTTAATGAGTATTACAAAGATATTGAAAAAGAATTAGAATCTATATCAATCAATTCTAGGAAGTATTTAAAGGCTGAGTGGGATAAAGCTAAGTCCGGTAAGTAGAATAACCAATGTGACTTTTATGAGACCTCACAAAGTGTATGGTTTTATTGATTCGCACGGTTTATAGTAATAACATAGAAGTTTGCAGATAAGGCACATCCAATCGGGTGCGCCTTTTTTGTTGCCTTTAAATTAGGAGGTGGGACATGAGACCACTTTATGCGTAAGCATGAAGCTAAGTAAAATAGGTCCCTGGTCTAGCAAGGACCCCTGGCATCATTGAAGGGAGGTGGTACCATCCGAGCGGATAAGCAGGGACCGCATCGTGTTGCCTTTGAGCACAACAAGAAGACAATCCTCAAGACGCAATCAGTCTGTGGCATTTGTGGTCAGCCAGTCGACAAGCAACTCAAGGCGCCTGATCCGATGAGTCCGGTTATTGATCACATAATTCCAGTCAGCAAGGGCGGCCATCCATCAGCGATGGACAACTTACAGCTGGCGCATTGGTCATGCAACCGGCAAAAGTCCGACAAGTTGTTTGTTGAAAAGGAAGAACCAAAGGTAATTGGCAATCGAAATCTGCCACAAAGCATAAAATGGATTAATTACAAAGCGCGTTAAATCAATGTTTTGACGGTCTGAAAGATAGGGGGGGTTACTCCCCCACCTCGGGTGGGAGAGTCCTTCACGCCGTCACTGTACATTTTTTCTCGCGCGAATGCGAAAGGAGTTGACAAAATGGCATTAAAAGGGAAGATTTATCTCAGTCAAAAGCTACAGCGACACCGTGCGCGGGCGTTGCTAAGATATAAGCAATATGCGATGAAACACGTCGATAATAGCTTCAGTGTGACGATTCCGCAATCAATTCGGAATCGGTATCGCTCAGTTTTGGGCTGGACAGGAAAAGGTGTTGACAGCTTAGCCGACAGATTGGTATTTCGAGAGTTTATGCACGACGATTTCGAAGCTAATGAGATTTTTGCAGTCAATAATCCCGATGTATTTTTTGATAGCGTGGTCTTATCCGCACTAATTGCGTCGTGTGCGTTCGTTTATATCTCCAAGGGGCCGGACGAATTACCGCGATTGCAAGTGATTGAGGCGACGAACGCCACGGGGGTGATTGATCCCATCACCGGTTTGTTGACGGAAGGATATGCAGTTTTAGAACGTGACAACTTGCGTAATCCAGTTGTAGAAGCGTATTTCACGCCAACAGAAACTCAGTTTTATTTCTCAGACCCCAAAATAGAAAATTTTGCCGAAGATAATCCAACGGGACACCCATTATTAGTGCCGGTTATCCATCGACCAGATGCGGTGCGACCGTTTGGACGTTCTAGAATCTCGCGTGCCGGGATGTATTACCAGCAATATGCAAAACGAACGTTGGAGCGGGCTGAAATTACTGCTGAGTTCTATTCATACCCGCAGAAGTATGTTGTTGGTCTCTCGAATGATGCCGAACAAATGGACACATTTAAAGCGACCGTTACGTCAATGTTACAGTTCACCAAAGATGAGAATAATGACAGTCCAACGCTTGGACAATTCACCACGTCATCGATGACGCCATTTACTGAGCAGCTCAAAACGGCCGCTGCTGGTTTCGCTGGTGAGTCTGGTTTGACGATGGACGATTTGGGCTTTGCCTCAGATAACCCATCGAGCGTTGAAGCCATCAAAGCTAGTCACGAGAACTTGCGACTAGCTGGTCGTAAGGCACAACGTTCGCTTGGTGCAGGTTTATTGAATGTGGCGTACCTTGCGTCATGTTTGCGTGATCAACAGCCATATTATCGTAGCCAGTTCAGCAAGACCGTACCGAAGTGGGAGCCGCTATTTGAAGCTGATGCGAGTGCATTGACTTTGATTGGCGACGGTGCACTTAAGTTGAATCAGGCAATCCCAGGTTTCATCGATGCTGAAACAATCCGCGATTTAACTGGTGTTAAGGGGGCGGATGGCAGTGGACAATGATATCGTGCCGGGATTGCTTGAAACAATCAACAAAGAGTTTGATCAGCGCACATTCAGTAGCGCCAAATTAAAATCGGCCTTGCAAGTTTTGCAAAGCAAAAAGGCAACGTACATTGATGTCAACAAGTATTCGGTGGAGGTCGGTGAGATTCTTGCCGATGTACTGGGCGCTAATGTCACGGCTGAATTGCTACCGGATGGCCGTATGTATTTCAATATTGCGAATCGTGTGATCAACGAGACACTACAAAAGAATTACGACTTGATTACGGGCTACGCTAGCGATGTGCAAACCCAGCTTAATCATTCGGCAAACATCCACATGCGCGCTCAAGTGCCTGACCTGAATCAAGACCGCGTGGACGGCATCGTTAACCGCGTTTCGAGTGAAGCGGATTTTGACAAAATTAAATGGTTGCTAAATGAGCCAATTGTCACGTTCAGCCAGAGTATTGTGGACGACGTGTTGCAAAGCAACGTTGAGTTCCAAGCCAAGTCAGGATTGCGCCCCAAGATTACACGACGCGTTGTCGGCAAGGCATGCAAGTGGTGCAGTAGTCTGGCTGGTTCATACGATTACTTTGATAAGCCGGAAGAGATTTACCAGCGCCACGAACGATGCCGATGCACTGTTGAATACAATCCGGGTTCCGGCCGTCGTCAAAATGTCTGGTCAAAAAAGTGGGTTGATCCACAGCGGGATGCCAAGATTGAAGCACGTAAGCAACTCAATATTAAAAAGAAAACCCCAGCACCCAGCGAATAGTTGAGTGCTATTTTTGTAGTCAAAATTTAGGAGGAAAGCTTAATGGAATTTGGAAAAGCATTTGAACAAGTGAAACGAGGAAAAGGGATGCGACCCCCTCAATGGAGCGATGACGTTGTTATTCGTGCACAGTTTCCAGATGAACATAGTAAAATGACAGCCCCTTATTTATATGTCGAAAGTCGATTCGGTCGAGTACCTTGGCGTGAAACAAATATTGAATTATTTAGTGATCAATGGGAGGTAGTAGACTAATGGACTCACAAGATTTTATTGAAAAATGCAAACGGCTCGTTGCGGATTACACGAATTCACATATGGATAGAACTGATGCCGCGGCGCCAATCATTCCCGAAGGTGTATTTGTCGTTTGGAGTTGTAAAACATTGCAAAATAACAAGGCACTGCTTAGCACAAGTGTTACCGATGGGATGTACTACGAAGTAACCTATAACGGTAATCGCGACGAAATCTATTTTGATGCTTACAAGAAGTTTGAAAACCAGTGCATTAAGCTTTAATGACACCAATCGACCTAAGCATGTCGTTAAACTGCGGATAAGATTGAAGGAGGACTGAGCCATGACTACTACAGTTCGATTTGGCAATCAGCATCCTACTCAATCGGTAATATTGCCATATCACGAATCCATGTATCGCGAAGCGGTCGAGATTTACGAAAAAACCGGTAATGAATTTTACGCATGGCAAGCTGAAATGCTAGAACACGTCATGGCCGTTGATCAAGACGGATTATGGACGCATCAAAAGTTTGGATATTCAATCCCGCGCCGTAATGGGAAGACCGAAGTTATTTACGCGGTTGAAATGTGGGCGCTTAAAAAAGGCTTGAATATCTTGCATACCGCCCACCGGATTAGTACGTCACACTCTTCATTCGAAAAACTAAAAAAATATTTAGAGAAGAGCGGATATGTCGAGGGTGACGACTTTAATTCCATTAAGGCAAAAGGGCAGGAGCGACTTGAACTTTATGCAACCGGCGGCGTTATTCAGTTTAGAACGCGGACATCCAGCGGTGGTTTGGGTGAAGGCTTTGACATCCTGATTATTGATGAAGCCCAAGAGTACACCACCGAACAAGAATCAGCTTTGAAATACACCGTCACCGATAGTGACAACCCAATGACCATCATGTGTGGGACACCGCCAACCCCTGTTTCGAGCGGGACAGTTTTCTCAAGTTATCGGGAGAGCACCTTGTTCGGAAACAGCAAGTATTCAGGTTGGGCGGAATGGTCTGTTGAAAAGATGACCGATATTCACGATGTCGATGCGTGGTATCAGTCGAATCCGTCATTGGGGTATCACTTAACCGAACGGAAAATTGAAGCTGAACTTGGAGATGACAAGCTAGATCATAATGTGCAACGGCTTGGTTATTGGCCGAAATACAATCAGAAGTCCGCCATTTCCGAACGGGATTGGCGACAACTGCTGGTTAAGGCTATGCCTGTATTTAAGGGCAAGTTGTTTGTCGGGATTAAGTACGGCAATGACAACACCAACGTTGCTATGAGTGTTGCGGTCCGCACACTATCAGGCAAGATTTTTATTGAAACAATCGATTGCCAATCGGTAAGAAATGGTGATCACTGGATAATCGGCTTTTTGAAAGAAGCTGACGTTTCAAAAATCGTGATTGATGGTGCTGCTGGTCAAAAGATGCTCGATGATGACTTACGCGATAGTAAGATTAAAGGTGCCGTACTACCAACCGTAAAAGAGGTTATTAAGGCCAACTCACTATGGGAAAACGGGATTTATCAACGGACAATCTGTCACGCTGGGCAACCGTCATTAACCAAAGTCGTGACCAACTCAGATAAGCGGAATATCGGTACCAACGGTGGATTCGGATATCGGTCGCAGTTTGATGATATGGACATTAGTCTTATGGATAGCGCGATGCTAGCACACTGGGCTTGCACCGAGTTTAAACCAAAAGCAAAACAAAAAGTCAGATATTAAAACGACATCTATTAGGTGCCGTTTTTTAGTGTCAAAAATTACCGATACAGCCGGGAAAAGCTGGGAAAGGACATTAACATGACATTTAAAACAATCGAAACGCAAGAGGAATTAGACGCGATTATCAAGGACCGCATCGAACGTGTAAAGGAAAAATATGCGGACTACGACCAATTGAAATCACGCAACGAAGAATTGACGGCCGAAAATTCGGCCCTACAAACGACGGTCAGCGAAACCAGTGAAAAGGTCAAAGGGTTTGACCAAGAAAAAGCCGACATGATGGCTAAAATTTCAGGATTCGAAACAGCCAATTTACGGACAAAAATTGCCCTAAAAAATGGCTTGCCAATTGACCTAGCTGATCGGCTGCAAGGTGATAACGAAGAGGCAATTACCAAAGATGCCGAACGTCTATCGGGGTTCATGAAACCAATGACCCCAACGCCACCGCTTGCTGACCCAGAAGGACATCAGGGCGCTGACGGAAATGAAAAGTATAGAAGTTTACTCGAAAACATGAATATGGAGGAATAGAAAATGGGAGTATTATCAAAAGCAAGTTTATTTGATCCAGAATTAGTGACTGACTTAGTGAACAAGGTGAAGGGCAAAAGCTCCCTTGCGGTTCTGGCGAAACAAGTACCAGTACCGTTCGATGGCAGCAAAGAATTCACGTTCTCAATGGACCAAGATATTGATATCGTAGCCGAAAATGGGAAGAAAACACATGGTGGTGTGACGCTCGCACCAGTGACGATCGTGCCAATTAAAGTAGAATATGGTGCTCGTGTATCGGAAGAATTTATGTTTGCCTCAGAAGAACGTAAGATTGAAATTTTGAAGGCATTCAATGAAGGCTATGCCTTGAAGTTAGCGCGTGGGATTGACTTGATGGCGTTTCATGGCATTAATCCACGAACAAAGGTAGCTTCAACGATCATTGGCAACAATAGTTTTGATGGAAAAGTGACGCAAACTGTTGATTTTGACAAGGCTAATCCAGATGCCAATATTGAAGCAGCAGTTGGTATGGTGCAAGGCTCAGAGGGCTCTGTAACTGGGATGGCGATGGATACCGTAATGTCAGCCGCATTATCTGCAATGCGGACTAGAGATGATGTGCGTGTGTTCCCTGAATTAACTTGGGGTGCTAACCCTGGTTCAATTAATGGATTACCTACAGATATTAACAGAACCGTTTCGGGTGGTGGCGATGATTTAGCAATCGTCGGTGACTTTGCCAACATGTTCAAATGGGGTTATGCAAAAGAAATCCCATTGGAAGTTATCCCTTATGGTGATCCTGATAATTCTGGCGAAGATTTGAAAGGGCACAACCAAGTTTACCTACGTTCAGAAACTTATGTTGGCTGGGGCATCATGGATGGTACTCAATTTGCACGTGTTATCAAACCTAAAGTGGAGGCTTAATCATGGAATATCAAAACACAAAAACAGGCTTTATTTTAATGACAGATTGCAAAATTTCAGGTGCCAACTGGGTACGGATTGATAAATCCGAACCAGTGGGACAAGCACCCGTCCCAGCACCTAAAGTAGCAGAAAAAGTGGAACAGCCTGCGGAAACACAGGTATCAGCAGATGAACCCAAACAAGAACCGGAAACACCAGCAGTTAGTGAAGACATGGCCGGATTCGATGGTGTCACTCGCAACCAAATTATGCAAGAACTGGACGCGCAAGGCATCAAGTATGATCCTAAAGCTAAAAAACAAGTGCTCTATGATTTGATGATGAGCCAAGGGGAGTGATGGCATGAAGCCATTCGCAACAATTGAAAACGTTGAGACCATGTGGCGCAAGTTGAAGCAAGATGAGGCGGCCAGAGCAACTGCGCTTTTGGATGTCATTTCAAACGCACTACGACTTGAAGCGCGCAAAGTTGGTAAGGATTTAGACAAGATGGTCGCATCTGATGAAGTTTACGCCAGCGTTGCTTGCTCAGTCACAGTGGATGTGATTGCACGCACATTGATGACATCCACCAATCAAGAACCAATGACACAGATGACTCAAAGCGCACTTGGCTACTCCTATTCAGGTTCATACCTCGTACCTGGTGGCGGGATGTTCATCAAAAATTCTGAATTGAGCCGGTTAGGCTTAAAACGGCAAAGATATGGGGTGATTGATTTTTATGCGGAAGATACAAGGGATCACGATCACATTAATTGACCAGGTTGAAACGGTCAGAGACCCGCTTGGCAATCCAATCGTAGAAGATAAGCCGGTCAAAGTGGACAACGTACTCGTTGCCCCAGCATCGGCCGATGATATCACGAACCAGCTTAACTTGACGGGGCGCAAGGCGATTTACACGCTTGCAATCCCCAAGGGTGATACCCACGATTGGGAAAACAAGCCAGTTGAGTTTTTCGGCCAGCGCTGGAAGGTGTTTGGCATTCCACTCGAAGGCATCGACGAGCTTATCCCACTCGATTGGAACAAGAAAGTGATGGTGGAGCGTTATGAGTAAAAAAGGATTTGCTCTTAATTACGCTGGCGTTGGACAGCTGCTAAAGTCGCCTGAGATGCAAGCCGTCTTGACGGAGCGGGCAGCTGCTATTCGCAAGCGGTGCGGTGATGGTTATGAACAAGACATTTACGTCGGCAAGAACCGTGCCAATGCAATGGTGCGCGCTGAAACCATTAAGGCGAAGCGCGACAACATGAAAAACAACACCATCTTAAAGGCGGTGCGCTAATGATTGAAGTCACTATTTTAGATTTTTTGAACACGCACTTGTCTGTGCCGGCTTACACCGACCGCCAAAACAAGATGCCAGCTAGCTACGTTATTTTTGAAAAAACAGGTGGTGCCAAAAAGAACCATCTGCTTTCTGGCACCTTTGCATTCCAAAGCTACGGCAAGTCAAAATACGAAGCCGGCATGTTGAATGAAGAATTGAAGCGGGTTGTTGAAGACTTGATCACGCTGGATGTAATTAGCGGGGTTAGCCTCAACAGCGACTACGATTTCACAGATACGACAACTAAGGAATACCGCTATCAAGCGGTATTTGATATTAATTATTATTAGGAGGCATATTAATGGCAGATGCAAGTAATGTAACAACCGCCAAACCAAAAGTTGGTGGTGCGATTTATACCGCGCCAAAAGGGACGGAACTTCCTAAAGACGCCATTACCAAATTACCCGATGCATACAAAGGATTAGGGTACATTTCAGACGACGGGTTAGTTAATACGAACTCGGGTAAGGCTGAAACAATCAAGGCGTGGGGTGGCGCTGTTGTTAATTCAACACAAACTGAAAAGGAAGATACCTTCCAATACACCTTGCTGGAAGCGACAAACGTTGAAGTGTTAAAAGAAGTCTATGGGCCTGACAATGTGAAAGGCACGTTGGATACGATGATCGAAATTAAGGCAAACGCCATCGAACTGCAAGAGCATGTGCTTGTATTCGATATGGTGCTAAAGGACGGTAACTTGAAACGAATTGTTATTCCGAACGGGAAGGTTTCTGAAATTGGTGATATCACCTATGCCGATGGGGATGCAGTTGGTTACGAAACAACCTTATCTGCAATGCCGGATGACACACCAGAAGCTAATACTCATTACGAATATATGCAAAAGCCAAAGGCAACAACTGATCCAGAAGGTGCGCCAGCATCTGGAACAGAAAATAAGTCAACCATGGGGGCTAAATAATGTTTTTAGAAGGAAAAACGAAATCGGGATTTAAATTTTCAATCTCAAAAGAGCAGTTAGAAAATTATGAACTGCTTGAAGCGCTTAGCGAGCTTGAAGATGATGCAATGGCCTTGCCCAGAGTAATTAAATTACTTTTGGGTGATGATGGTGCTAAGCGTTTGAAAAACCATGTGCGAAAACTTGATGGCATTGTGCCACCCGAAGCGATGGCGGATGAAATCAAAGAGATTTTACAGAGTCAAAAACAAACAAAAAACTAATGATCCTTGCCAAGATGATTAAGCTGGACGAAGATGCCTTAATCAGTGATCTCGCTGAAACCTACCAAATATACGACTATCAGCAGCTACCATTATCAACGGTGGCTGCTTTTTCGTGTAATTTGCGCAATGATTCACGCATCAAATTGAAGATGAACCAGCAAGCAGTGCCAGTCAATACGCAAGTGCTCATGGGGATTCTAGATGCGGTGAACCTGTTGTTGTGGTCGCGGTCTAAGGATGCTGAGCGCGGTGCCAAAAGGCCGCAATCAATCCTAGATGCCGTTATGGGCAATCAGAAAAAGCAATCTGCAGATTCGGCAGTCACTTTTGATTCTGGCGAGGATTACGAACGAATTAGAAACAGATTAATCACAGGAGGTGGACCAAATGGCGACTGAGCTTGGACAAGCATACGTTCAAATTGTGCCATCAGCCAAAGGCCTTAGCGGTGCCATCAAAGGACAGTTAGATCCTGAGGCGGATTCAGCGGGTAAGAGTGCCGGCTCCAAAATTGGCACCGGCATTAAGCTTGCCGCAATTGCTGGTGTGGCCGCCGTTGGTGCTACACTGGGAAAAATTATCTCGTCATCATTGTCGGAAGGTGCCGACCTCCAACAATCGCTTGGCGGGATTGAAACACTGTTCAAGGGCAGTGCCGACAAGGTTAAAGGTTTCGCCAATGAAGCATATAAGACGGCTGGGCTGTCTGCGAATGCCTACATGGAAAACGTGACCAGCTTTAGTGCTAGCTTGCTCCAATCCGTTGGCGGTGACACCGAAAAGGCGGCCGACATCGGTAACATGGCCATGATTGACATGTCCGATAATGCCAACAAGATGGGGACGAGCATTGGCGATATCCAGCACGCTTACCAAGGTTTCGCCAAGCAGAACTATACCATGCTCGATAACTTGAAGCTTGGTTATGGTGGGACAAAGGAAGAAATGCAACGGCTCTTAACCGATGCACAGAAGATATCCGGCCAGAAATACGACATGAGCAATTTAGCCGACGTTTACAACGCAATCCATGTTGTACAAGGTGAATTGGACATTACTGGCACGACTGCCAAAGAAGCCGCCAGCACGTTTAGTGGTTCGTTTGAATCGATGAAAGCTTCACTCTCCAACGTGCTTGGTAAGTTGTCACTGGGGCAAGATATTGGGCCATCGCTACAAGCTTTGGCAGAAACAACATCAACATTCTTATTCAACAACTTCATTCCGATGGTCGGTAACATTTTAAAGGCGTTACCTGGTGCAATCACGACATTCATTGCAGATGCCGCCCCCAGCTTCATGGCGGGTGGGCAACAACTGATCAGTGGATTAACACAAGGCATGGCAGGTGGCCCAAGTGCTGTCACCGCGTCATTGGGTGGCATTATGTCAACAGTGACGCAATTTGGATCAACGGTTAAAACAGCATTGCAATCAATCTTCCAATCGATTGGGCCGGTTATCTCAAGCACGTTAGGGACAGTCTTCACGCAACTACCAGCACTATTCACGACCGTTGTAGGTGCGATTACACCAATTGTGCAAATGATTGGTGACGCATTTACCAAGCTTGATTTCAGTGGTTTGCAAAACTTAGTGTCGGCGATTGTGCCAGCTGTTACTGCCGGCTTTAGCACAATGATGGGCGTTATCGGTCCAGCGATTTCAAATGTAATCACGTCGTTTGTCGGATTGTGGAATGCAGCCCAACCACTCATTTCAGTATTAGCCAGTGCACTGATGCCAGCACTTCAAATAGTGGGCGCCTTTTTAGGCGGGGTGTTCAAAAGCATCTTGTCGAGTATTTCAATCGCATTCGATGCCATTCGAATTGCAATCGGATTTTTAACGCCGGTTATTCAAGTTCTGGTCGCCGCCTTCAACTTTATTGCGCCGGTATTAACGACTGTAGCCAGTTGGATTGGTCAACTTGTCGGATTATTCGGCAATCTGGGTGGTGTCAGCACCACCTTGAGAGCTATTATCTCCGACAGCTTTAACGGGATTAAATCAGCTATTTCGGTCGCTGGTAGTGGTATCTCAGCCGCAATTGAAATCATTAAGGGTGTTTGGACATCACTGAGAGCGGCAGGCTCCGCACTTGGGTCAATGTTGTCTGCAATATGGTCTGGGATTAAGTCCTCAGTGTCGATTGCTGGCGGTGGGATTAGTGGTGCAGTAAGTGGCATTCGAGCCGCTTGGAGTGGATTGCAAGCAGCCGGGTCAGCGCTTAGAGCCGCGATTTCAGGTGTTTGGGCTGGCATTACTGGTGCAGTTCGTGTGGCACAGACAACTATTTCAGGCATCGTAGGTAGCATCAAGTCAATCTTCGGTAGTCTCGGTAACATTAATTTAAGCAGCGCCGGACACGCCATCATGAATGGATTTCTTGGCGGATTACAGGCGTCATTTGAAAAGGTCAAAGGATTCGTTAGCGGTATTGCTGGTTGGATTAAGGAGCATAAAGGTCCAATTAGTTACGATGCAAAGTTGTTAGTCCCAGCCGGGAGTGCAATCATGGGCGGATTAAATAAGAGTTTGCAAGATGCATTTCGTGCGGTTCAATCAACCGTTTCAGGTATGGCCGACAAGTTGAGCCTATCAATGACGCCCGCCATTGCATTTGACGAACCGGCCGCTTTGACTGGCAACAACCTCGCGCAGATGATGCGCCCAACGCCAACGGTTTACAACACCTATTCAGCACCAACCCAAGACGTAGCCAACAGCGCGGAAATGCTTGACTTACTCCGCATCATTGCCGATAAACGTACTGTAGTCGATGGTTCGTCATTTTCTCCAGCGTATGAAGAATACGGGTCGACAGAACGAGCACGTCGCAATCAACTAAAAGCAAGGGGAGTTGCAATTGACAATAAAATCTAAGTATTCATACGGGATTGAATTCAATGGGCACAGATCCAACGACTTTGGTTTGGACGTGCAAGCCAAAACGGTGGGGATGCCCGCCAAGAATAAAATCACGCAGGCAATCCCGTTTAGCAACACCGTCTTGGATATCAGTGATCTATACGGTGGCCAGACGTATAAGGAGCGCACCATGAAAATCACGTTTATTGTGCGTGATGGAGAAGACCAATCCAAAGAGCGTCTATATTCGTTATGGACGCAGGTCGTTAATTGGTTGATGGCACCGGCGCAAAAAGTGAAGCTGAAAGACGACATCATGCACAACTATTATTACCTGGGCGAGGTGCAGAAAGAACCCTCATGGGATGAGATGCGCGCCTATGGTAAATTGTCGGTTGAATTTACGTGTTACCCGTTCCGCATCGATGAACTGGCGGAAGGCAACGACATTTGGGACGAATTCAACTTCGAAACGGATATCGCGCAGAATACTGAGTTTGATATCGTCGGTAAACGCACCATTACGCTGTTTAACATCGGAGCCACGTCTATCTCGCCCGAACTGATCGCCAGTGCGCCGTTCACGATTGAAGTAGGCGGACAACGATTTACGCTTAACGCTGGCACGTCAAGCAGTCCGGATTTTATGTTGCCAACCGGTGAGATTACCATCACCGTGATTGGCACGGGTAAACTAGCATTTAATTGGCATAAGGAGTTGATCTAATATGTATCGGGTGACGGTAAGAGATGGCTGGGACGGCGCGGAGCACACAATCCATTCGGAGAACCTGAACGACACCAAGCTTTTAACGGCTAAGATTACGCGGGATATCGATGCGATTGATTCGTTTCAATTTAGTATTAGTCCCAAGTCACTCTATTACAACGACTTCAAGGGGATGACAACGTTCGTTAAGGTGACGATTCCTAAACGTAATCAAGTGCTGTTTGAAGGGCGCGTTTTGCCGACCACTGATTCGATGGCAACCAGTGGTGAGTTTAATAAAGAAATCACCTGTGAAGGGTTGCTGGCGTTTCTGCACGATTCAACGCAGGACTATTACGCGCTAGCAAACAACGACTTGAAGTCGTTCTTGCAACACATGATTGATGTGCATAACCGTCAAGTTGATGCGTTTAAAAAAATCAAGCTGGGGCAAGTTACAGTGACTAGCCCGTCTGATAATGTCTACAAGTCGATTGATGACTCAAAGACGACCTACGAGACCATTAAAGATAAACTGATCACGAAGTACGGTGGTGAGATTCGACTGCGCCACGAACCGGACGGGTTATACCTCGACTACATGCCTGAGATTGCCATTCAAAGCAATCAAGAGATTCGATTAGCGAGCAATCTGCTATCCATCAAAAGGACAATTGATCCTAGTGCGATGTATTCGATTATCAAACCCCTGGGCGCACGGGCTGAAACAACGACGCAAGCCGATGAAGGTAATACCGATATTTCACAACCACGATTAACAATCGAGACTGTCAACGCTGGCAGTCCTTTTTTGGTATCACAAAAGTTGGTTGATCAGATAGGTCGTGTGGTGCATCCAGAGGTTTGGGACGACGTAAAAGTCGCGTCAATCCTGAAATCAAAAGGGCAAGCCATGCTGGACAGTCAACGGCTGATCAAAGAGCAGTTCCAAGTGAGCGCGGTTGACCTCAGTCTTTTAACAGATAAGACCATTGATACGTTTGAAGCGGGTAATTACCATCGCACAATTAATCCTTTGATGGGCATTAATGAGCGCTTGCGGATTGTCGGCCAGTCGCTGGATTTGTGTAACCCACTCAGCTCAACACTCTCAATCGGCGACAAGCTGCTAAGTCAGGAAGACTACGAGTTATCAATTAAGTTAAAAAACGAAGTCGCCATTCAAGAGATGAAAGTCAAGGTGGCACTTCAATCTACAAAAGTCACCACCCTAACCAAAGACCTAGCTGAAACCACCACGGAGTTGAACACACTAAAAACCGCCTATGACAAGCTGATCAGCGACATTGGTAACGTCGACTTAGCCACAATCAGCCAGCAATTAACTGCGCTAGAAAAGCAGACGGCCGACATGATCGAAAAGTTTGGCATGATTACCAAGTCTGTTCAGGCGTTGGAAGCATTTAAAAATGAACAAACGGAACTGAACGCAACGCAGAAAACAACTAATGAAGATTTAGTGACCCGCGTTGAAGCACTAGAAAAGAAAGGAGACGCCAAGAATGACGGGTAATTATCGAGATCCCACGCATATTGATGTACCGAATAATATCGATCCAAATCATGTATCAACAGAAGTAAAGCAACTTGCTAAATGGCTTCGGGAAAAAATGTATGGTATTGACGTCCGCGAGGCAATCGCTCGCGCGGTTGAACAAATGTCATCCGACGTCTATGACGATCAGCAAGTGGTTGATGAGTTGGAAAAACTGATTGATGAGTTAAACAAAGAATGGCTTAATACATTAAATGGATTGACCCAGGATGCAGAAGTTAAAAATGCCCGAACTGATATTAAGAATGTTGTATATACAACGTTAAAGGAGCGTCTTGATAGCGAACAAACACACAACATTACTCATCTAACGGTGGCTAATGTTGACGAGCTTCAAACGCTGAGAATCGACGGTTTGACCAAAGCAAGTACACCAGTCAAATATGCAAATGAGAAACAGGTTAATGATGCGCTTAATCCGCGTTCACAAGGATTGATGATCCAAAGTGTGAGCTTAATTAAATTAAAGAAAGTGAGTGATATTGCATGACAGAAATTTCAAAATTGATGCGCACTAATGCTGATGGGACTGAGTCACAGGTTTATCCAGAGACACACCCAGAAGCTGTGGTTGGTTTAGACGGATACATTGCAACACATGGTGGCTCAGGTGGAACTGGTGCTAAAGGAGATAAAGGCGATAAAGGGGACACTGGTTTATCGGCCTATCAAATTGCCGTTCAAGATGGCTTTAAAGGAACTGAAGCCCAGTGGCTTGCTTCATTAAAAGGAGCCACAGGAGCTACAGGTCCTAAAGGTGATACCGGCGCAGTTGGGCCACAAGGTCCAGCTGGATCAACAGCCATCGCAACACAAACCGCTAACGGTTTAATGTCGGCGGTCGATAAGAAGAAATTCGATGGGATGACTGTTATTAAACTAGTAAAAGTAAAGGATGTGTAATCCATGGCAAAATATATTGCTGAAATTCAAGATGCAAGTGGTAATACAGTCTATCCAGCTACGCAATGGGGTGCAATTACTAACCCACCAACAATCCCTGATTTAGGAAATTATTATAATAAGGCTGAGGTTGATACAAAACTTAAGACGTTAATTGCTGATACTGGATGGGTAAAAGTCACTGGTATGAATGGTTGGAAATGTGATATCAGTGTGCGCTTACGAGATGGGGTTATTTATCATAAAGGGAATTTCAGTTCGACAGCCCCGATAGGCGCGATTAGCGCAACTGTTTTTAAATATCCTGATAGTTTCGGAGATATGTCGAGTTTTAATCAGTTTAATGGTGCATGGGCTGCCATCACATCAGATGGGTATACTGATTATGGGTTCATCAAAGGAGCTACTAAAGAGTTCTTTTGCTGGATGAAAGGCACCAATGGCGAGGCATCTGTTTCCAATATTGTATTTAGATTATAGGAGGACTAAAAATGAAAGTAATATATCCAACTAATGGTATCTGGGATGGCAGCTCATCTTTAATTGATACTGATGCTGTAATGCCATCTGGTTTTACAGATGTGCAACCGATTCAGCCAGCATATGCATTAGAATTTAGAGGTGGCCGATGGGTGGAAACTGCAACTCAAGATGAGATTAATCATTGGGCAGAGACGCACAGTGATCCTGATTTCAAGTCAGAACCTAATATGGTTGATCAACTCAAATTAATGGTTGGTAATTTGGTATCTGAAAATTCCAAGAAAGACCAATCTATCAAACAACTACAGACAATGACCGGATCATTAGTGGCGCAAATTGCTGAACTCAATAAAGGAGGAAAATAATATGTATGAAATGATTAAACAATGTTATGAATGGGGCGTTTACACTGCCGAATATGTTAAAAGTTTCTTTGTCGATGAATGTCAAACTATCACGCAAGAACAATATGAACAAATTGTAGCGGCTAAACAATAGTCGCTTTTTATTTTGTAATAAGGAAGTGGAGATGTGCTGGGTTTAGTCAAAGGAGGTGGCATCATGGATATTCTATTTTCAGGTGGGGTGCCAATTATTAATTGGTGGTTCATCCTTGTTGGCGCTGATCTAATTACAGGTTACGCCAAAGCGTTGAAAATGCATAGTTGGAAATCAGCCGTTAACCTGAAAGGGTTAGTCATTAAACTGGCAACGTTATGTACAATCGTGGTTGCATCAGCATTAGATCATGTAGCACCGTATGTTGGTGTAGTGATTCCGATTAATTTAGGGCTGATCTATACGGCGATTCTAATTGCCTATGAAGGTGGCAGTATTTTAGAAAATGCCCATGATTTAGGTATCAATGTTAAATGGTTAATGAAGTATTTGGATGTTTTTACAGAACAGGTAGAGGAAAAGGGGAAAAGTAATGACGAAAAATAACTTAATAAAACTAGTAGTCGCCTTTGGGGCGGCTATTTTAGTTGCATCAAATTTAACAAGCGGCGTACAAGCCTATTCAGTGGATAATACTTATAAGCTTGCAGACAACGAAGGGTCTGCGTACAAGACTAGCAACAATTATATTATTCTGCACGATGTCGGTACCGAATCAAAAGCGTGGGAAAACGCCAGTTATTTAAAACGTGCTTGGCTGTCCACACAATCTTATGTTCAGTATTATGTTGGCGACGGTGGCAAGGTCTATTCAGGCGGTGCAGAAGGTTATCAAGCTTGGGGTGCCGGGGCGGTTGCCAACGCCGCTTCACCTGTTCAAATCGAATTAGCCCACACGTACGACAAGACCCAGTTCGCCAAAGATTATGCAGCTTATGTTAACTTAGCCCGTAACAGTGCGATCAAATACGGTATTCCGCTCACACTAGATGGTAACGGCCGCGGGATTAAGACGCACTTATGGGTCACCAACAATATTTGGGGTAACCACACCGATCCCTACGATTATCTAGCACGGTTCGGGGTGACAAAACAGAAGTTAGCACATGACTTACAGACTGGATTGCCTGAAGATGGCACCGCTGCAGTGCCATCAACACCTAAACCAGCGGTACCTGCGTCAACAAAGCCAAACAATTCTAATGAATGGGCGGAAAACTGGCACTTTACTAACGGCGACCAACCAATCCAAGCCCGCCTTGGCACGCCATCACTAAGCGCACCATACGCTGGTAAGCTACCAGCACGGACAACAATCTACTATGATCGTGTCGCAGTCCGAGACGGTTATGTTTGGTGTCACTGGACAACAGACAGAGGGGACTCAGTTTGGATGCCGGTACATCCAGTCGGCACAGCCAATAATGTTTGGGTATCATTTGACTAACATAGGACATTAAATAAGCCTAACTTACTATGATTGTGGGTTAGGCTTTTTTTGTGAATTATTTTTATGGTATATTGTTGTGAAAATTTCGCTTTCATTGTATAATTGTTGTATAGATTATTGAAAGCCGGTGTATCAGTGCAAAGAGAAGATATTTTTAGAATGCAAAAAGAGAATCCAAGAGAAAAATTAAATGAACTAATTGTCCCATCTAACAAGTTTTTGCTACGTGAAATTGTGGATAAAGCGTACCTTTTGGTAAATAAAACAAGCAAAGACACAGTGTTCATTTCAGAACAAGTAGGAACAAAAGGTTTAAGGTCTAGGATGAAAACTGAAGCGATTAAGTTTTTGATGAAGAAATATTGTGATAAAGGAATTTTACCGTTTTATTATGAAGAGAAGGCAGTTGCGACGGGCAACCATAAATACTTACTTCTGTATGACAAAGAAAGAAAGTTTCATTTAACCATTAATCAATGTAGAAACCTAAATAAACCTGCAATTCCCTCAGGCTATCGTATTCGAGAAAATCAAAATTTTCAGTCTTACTTTGATTTTGGTTCCGGAGAATATAAGACTATGGATGTCGAGGATGATAGTTTATACTTAGAATTGAATCACGGGCATCAGTCTGAAAAACCGATGTTTATTGGGTTAGGTATTCCCAAAAATAATAATGAATGGTATGGAGTTGTAGATTTGGTGAGAGAAACTCCAGTTTTATCACGGAAATTTGCAACGAGCCCTACTGAAATTAAAGGAATAGACGTTGAAACGTTTAAAGAGTCTATAAGTAATAAAGGATGATAATATTATGAATTCACCATTGAGCCAATTTAAAGGCGAAAGGTTGAAACAAGCCAGATTATTAAGAATGCTGACGGGATCTGAGTTAGCTACACTAATTTCTGATGACAGAGAGGTAAAACAACAGCAAATTTCATATTGGGAAGGCAATAAACGAGTTCCAAATTTTGAAGACATTCAAAAGCTATCTTCCGTCTTACAAGTTCCGTATCATTTTTTATTGAAGGGCGATCCACTGAGAGATGAGAATACGGCTAATTTTTTCAGACGGGGTGCTGCAGTTCCAAATAAAAATAAAAATTCCATGGAAGAGTTGATATTTTTATATAGTGATTTTCTAAAGGTTATTGGGCAATACATCAAGTTACCTAACTTTAGAGATAGTGATTTAATAATTAGTAGTGATGAATTTCATCTAATAAGCGCTGATGAAATTGAAGATTTAGTAAAATCTGTTCGTGATAGATACCAATTAGGTATTGGACCTATTTCCAACATAACTCTGTTAATGGAGAAAATGGGAATACATGTTGTATTTACAAAAGAGGGCGTTGAGGGTATAGATGCTTTAACAAAAGTTGTAAACGATCAATTCTACGTCATAATTAATACGAATGATAAGAGTGCTGTTAGAATTCGATTCAGCTTAGCGCATGAATTAGGACATGTATTTTTACATTCGAAATATCCAGAATCCGTTTTAAAATCTAGTGAAAAAAATAAAAGAATTGAAAGTGAAGCGCAGATGTTTGCTAGCCTATTCTTAATGCCAGAAGAAGGAATCTTGATGGATATGATAGCTACAAATCTGGAATTTTTAAAATCTTTGAAGTCGCATTGGTTAGTTTCTGTTCAAGCATTAGCTATGCGTGGTAAACAAATAGGGCTGTTGACTCAAAGCGGAATGACACATCTTTTTCAGCAAATAAGTAGGAATGGATGGAGAAAAAAAGAACCTTTAGACGATACGATTCCAATAGAGTACCCCACGTTCATTAAAACAGCTTTAAAGTACTTAACTTCCAAGGGAGTGAGTGTAGATGATGCTTTGTATCAGGAGGGCTTATCTTTTGAATTTTTGAATTCGCTATATCTTGCTATACAAGACGAGAAAACAGAGAACAAAGGTCCAAATTTAAGGCTGTTATAGTGGTGTTTAAACCATAATTATTTATCAAGTTGCCAATCTCACTAGTTGTGGGGTTGGCTTTTTTGTGTGCTCTCGATTTCAATATTATTAAAGCTAGATTTAGAAGTTTTCGCATAAAAATTAATTGAAAGGTGTGTTATAACCTGGGTACAGAAAGTAGGGGCTTATTGCCCCCCCTTACTCTTTACTTGTTAAGCTTTGAGATGATATCAACTATTTTATCGATTATCTCTAAGATTGTCGCAATCAATCTTAAGATTATTAGATTGTTGATTTCTATCAGGATTTTTTGTTCTAATTATTAAATCCACGACACTCAACAGGTAAGCCACTAGCAAGCAGTTTTTTTAACACGCTCTTGTATTCATCTAAATCATCGAATGGCACTGAACCAAGAGCGTTGCTCTAAGTTGCACCGAATACGTCTTCAAGGGAAAAATTGTAAACATTGTTGAACTTATTTTTGACAGTCAGTAATGAATAATTATGTTTGGGCATCTTCTTATACAAGTATTCAAACTTTACTACGTTCGTTAATAGTCAAACAATCACCTCACCAACATTATAAAATAAATGTTTGACAAAGACGAATGTATGTTCGTATAATATACTTCCAAAGGAGTGGTCAAGATGGAATATGTCAGCCTAAAAGGGACTATCAATAGCGCTGTTAAAGTAATTAGCTTCACACCATATCTTGTTCGGTTTGAACTTCATGTATTTAGCTAAAGAAGCTGCACCAATTTCAATTTTTGGCCACTTTAATAAGCGCAAGCAATTAATAGTCGATAAATACCATGTCAAGAATGTAATTCAAAAATTATCTGTTGTAAGATGAGAACAGAACAAAAGTGGGAGCGAGTCAGATGGAACAATTTGCACCAGCGCGAATCAATGAGCAATATTATTTAACTCTTAATGAGACTGGCAAAGTTGAGCTACACAAAGAGGGTATTGGGGTGGTTGGCAGTATGAGCTACTATTACACTCGGAATGACTTGCCCTTGTTTATCTGTCGGCATGAACCTAGCGCCAATTTAAGGACAATTCATGATATAATGGTGCAACTAGATGAACAGATGCAAAAGATGGTTGAGTGTGGTTGCTTAATGGTTGGCGGTCAAAACGTTGCAGTTCAAAGATAAGCTTTAACCCGTAGAAAAGAGACCGCCTAATTTAGGTGGTCTCTTTTTGAGTATGTAATAGGAAAAGACAATTATTATTGACCACATATGGAGTACAACAAAAAAGACCTGCCAACATAAAATTGACAGGTCTTTTTACATTTACCACACAAGAACCACACAAAGTGATGATAATCGTTGGTATAAAAGGTATATCTATGCGTCACCCGGGAGTCGAACCCGGATCTCAAGAACCGGAATCTTGGGTGCTATCCATTACACTAGCGACGCATTCCGCGTACTCAACAGTACAATATATTATATTAGCGGAGTTAAGCGGAAATTTCAAGTGTAAATTTTGATAAATCGCGATGAATCAACGTTTAAAAAATATTCGGAAAGAAAACGTATTTATCAACCCCAAAGCATTGCATCTGTTTTCTGCACTTGTTATAATGGTCTTGTTCAAAAGGATAAGTTACTAGTTTTAGTAAGTTGCCTTTTATTTTTTGCCAACCATGGGTCGACTAATGACACAGATGGACATTTTATGTCCCACGGAAAGTAGGCGATAGCAATTGCGCGATGAATTATCTGCAATAGAAGCGGTTGCGCCAGATTTCGTCGGTATCATTAAGAAACGTTACCAGGTGTTACAACATATCGATTGGCTCGCGCCAGTTGGCCGACGAACGCTTGCGGAACAACTGAAGATGAGCGAGCGAGTAATTAGGACTGAGACGGATTTTCTGAAAGCACAAGGTTTGCTTAATTCGTCTAAATCAGGTATGGTTTTAACCGTGAAGGGGAATGAAACCCTCGATCAGTTAAGACAAGTAATGGATCAATTCTTAGGGTTACATCAGACTGAACGTCAGTTGAGTCAAGTCTTAGGCATTGAACATTGCTTGATTGTTTCTGGCAATAGTGATGAACAACCAAAAGTCCTCACCGAAATGGGCAAATTAGTCAATAGTACGTTACAATTACTATTACCACAAGGGCAAAGTATTGTGGCAGTGATGGGCGGAACGACGATGGCTGAAGCAGCTCATGAACTTTCAACTGATCTATCGAAACAGCGCAATCTAATCTTTGTGCCAGCTCGAGGGGGAATTGGTGAAAGTGTTGATATTCAGGCCAATGCAGTCTGTGCCGAAATGGCTAAGCAGACAGGTGGTAAGCATCGGGCATTGTATGTGCCTGAACAGGTGAGTGAGAAGACGTACGCGCCTTTGTTAGAAGAACCAAGTGTTCAAGAAGTGTTAAAACTAATTGAACGAAGCCGGGGTGTTTTACACAGTATTGGTGAAGCCATTGCGATGGCTGAACGTCGTGAGATGCCGATTGAAACCATCAAGATGCTTAAAGAAAAGCATGCGGTGGGTGAAGCCTTTGGTTACTTCTTCAATGCACAAGGCGAAGTCGTGTACAAGATTCCGCGAATCGGATTACAGATTCGTGACTTATTGAATATTCCGTGTGTACTGGCGGTTGCAAGTGGTGCTTCTAAAGCCCAAGCAATCCAAGCGTACATGCACCTTGCACCTAAACAGACGTGGTTAATCACGGATGAAGGTGCCGCAAACTCGATTTTACAAGGGGCAACCCTTTAAAATAAAAAATTTTTCATTTCCTAAAGGAGGAAATTCTATTATGACTACAAAAGTAGGGATTAATGGTTTCGGGCGTATTGGTCGTTTAGCTTTACGTCGTATTTACGCAACAAACAGTGATGTATTGGAAGTTGTTGCTATCAATGATTTAACATCACCAGACATGTTAGCACACTTATTAAAGTATGATACAGCTCATGGTCAATTCAACCACGAAGTATCAGCTACAGAAAACAGCATCGTTATCGATGGCAAGAACATTCCAGTTTATGCTGAATCAGATGCACGTAATATTCCTTGGGTTAAGAATGATGGTGTTGACTTAGTTCTTGAAAGTACTGGTTTCTACACATCAGAAGAAAAATCACAAGCTCATATCGATGCTGGTGCTAAAAAAGTTCTTATCTCAGCTCCTGCTGGTGCTGTTAAGACAGTTGTTTACGGTGTTAATGATGACACAATCACAGCTGACGATAACATCATCTCAGCAGCTTCATGTACTACAAACTGTTTAGCACCTTTAGCTAAAGCAGTTAACGATGCTTTCGGTATCAAAGCTGGTACAATGACAACAATCCATGCTTACACAGCTACACAAAAATTACAAGATGGTCCTGATCGTGGTGGTAACGTACGTGCTGCACGTGCTGCTGCTGCTAACATCATCCCTCATTCAACTGGTGCTGCTAAAGCTCTTGGTTTAGTTGTTCCTGACTTGAAGGGTAAACTTGACGGCCACGCACAACGTGTCCCAGTTATCACTGGTTCATTGACAGAATTAGTTGCAACTCTTGACAAAGAAGTTACAGCTGACGAAATCAACGCTGCTGTTAAGAAAGTTACAGAAGGCAACCAATCATTTGGTTACAACGATGATCAAATCGTTTCATCAGATATCATTGGTACAGAATTCGGTTCAGTATTCGATCCTACTCAAACACAAATCGTTGGCGGTGGCGCAGGCCAAGTTGTCAAAGTTGTTGCTTGGTATGACAACGAATCAGGCTTTACTGCTCAAATGATCCGTACATTAGAAAAATTTGCTAGCTTAATCTAATTTCACTTTTGTGAACTTAGGAATGCGATAGCATTTTATAAGGCGGGAGGAGGTAAACTCCTTCCGCCTTTTTTTATGAAAATCTAGGAGGTTTGTCCACATGGCAAAACAAACAGTTGCAGATTTAAAAGATATTAAAGGCAAAAAAGTCTTAGTACGTGTTGACTTTAATGTACCAATCAAAGGCGGCGTTATTGGTGATGATAACCGGATCGTAGCTGCTTTACCAACAATCCAATACATCATCGACAATGGTGGCAAGGCAATCTTACTTTCTCACTTGGGCCGTATCAAGAGTGACGAAGATAAGAAAGAATTGACATTGAAACCAGTTGCTGCACGTCTTGGCGAATTATTAAACAAAGACGTTGCTTTCGTTGCTTCAAACGAAGGCAAAGCATTAGAAGATGCAATCAATGCGATGACTGATGGTCAAGTATTGGTTATGGAAAACACTCGTTTCCAAGACATCGACAACGACTTTGGCAAACGCGAAAGTAAAAACGATCCTAAGTTGGGCGAATATTGGGCATCATTAGGCGACATGTTCGTAAACGACGCTTTCGGTACAGCTCACCGTGCTCACGCATCAAACGTTGGGATTGCAACAGCTATGAAAGCTAATAACAAACCTGCAGTTGCTGGTTACTTATTAGAAAAAGAAATCAAATTCTTGGGCGAAGCAGTTGACGCTCCAGAACGTCCATTTGTTGCTATCTTAGGTGGCGCAAAGGTTTCTGACAAAATCGGTGTTATCGAACATTTATTAGCTAAAGCTGACAAAGTCATTGTCGGTGGTGGTATGACTTATACTTTCTACGCTGCTAAAGGTTTATCAATTGGTAACTCATTAGTTGAAGAAGATAAGATCGAATTGGCTAAAGAATTAATCGAAAAAGCTGGCGACAAATTAGTATTGCCTGTAGATAACGTTGTTGCAGACGCATTCTCAAACGATGCTAAGACAGAAATTGTTGAAGGTAACATTCCTGATGGCTACATGGCATTAGATATCGGACCTAAAGCAATTGCTGACTTCGAAAACGTCCTTAAAGATGCTAAGACTGTTGTTTGGAACGGCCCTATGGGTGTGTTTGAAATGGACAACTTTGCTAAAGGGACATTGGCAATCGGCGAATTCTTAGGTAACTTATCAGGCGCTACAACAATCGTCGGTGGTGGCGATTCAACAGCCGCAGTTAAGAAATTAGGCGTTGGCGACAAGTTAACCCATATTTCTACTGGTGGTGGCGCATCACTTGAATACCTAGAAGGTAAGACATTACCTGGTATCGCTGCTATTTCAGACAAATAATTTAAAATTAAGAGGAGATTTTCTCATGCGTAAACCAATCATTGCTGGTAACTGGAAAATGAACATGAACCCAACTCAAACAACTGAGTTCGTGAATGCTATCAAAGCCAACTTACCTAAGTTTGATCAAACAGAATCAGTTATCGGTGCACCTGCTGTTGACTTACCTGCTTTATTAGAAGCAGCTAAAGGCACAGACTTAAAAGTTGCTGCTGAAAACTGTTACTTCGAAGATGCTGGTGCATTCACTGGCGAAACTTCACCAAAAACATTGAATGAAATGGGTGTTGATTATGTCATCATCGGTCATTCAGAACGTCGTGATTACTTCCACGAAACTGATGAAGATATCAATAAAAAAGCACACGCAATCTTCAAAAACAACATGACACCTATCTTCTGTTGTGGCGAATCACTTGAAACACGTGAAGCTGGCAAAGCTGAAGAATGGGTTTCAAACCAAGTAACAGAAGGTCTTAAAGGCCTTTCAGCTGACCAAGTTAGCTCAATGGTCATTGCTTACGAACCAATCTGGGCAATCGGTACTGGTAAAACTGCTTCTGCTGACCAAGCACAAGAAATCTGTGCTGTTGTTCGTCAAACAGTTGCTAAGTTATACGACCAAACAGTTGCTGACAAAGTTCGTATCCAATACGGTGGTTCAGTTAAACCTGCAAATGTTAAAGAAATCATGGGCAAAGAAGACATCGACGGTGGTTTAGTTGGTGGCGCAAGTATGGAACCTGCTTCATTCTTAGACTTAGTTCACTTTAACGACTAATTTTTAACGCATTCCTGTTTACGAATGGCGTAAAATTAGCTAAAATAGATGTAGGCTTTGCCTGACATCCAAAAAAGCGCTAATGCTTAGCATTAGCCAAAAAAGGAGAAAATTACATGTCAATTATTACTGATATTTTAGGTCGCGAAGTTTTAGACTCACGTGGCAATCCTACTGTCGAAGTTGAAGTTTACACAGAAGATGGCGGCTTTGGTCGCGCAATCGTTCCTTCAGGTGCTTCAACTGGTGAACATGAAGCTGTTGAATTACGTGACGGCGACAAATCACGTTTTGGTGGTAAAGGTGTTTTAAAAGCTGTTGAAAACGTTAATGGTCCTCTTGCAAAAGAAATCATTGGTTTCGACGCTACAGATCAACGCGGTATCGATGCTGCTATGATCCAATTAGATGGTACAGAAAACAAAGGTAAATTAGGCGCTAACGCAATCTTAGGTATTTCATTAGCTGCTGCACGTGCTGCTGCTGACGAATTAGGCTTACCATTGTACGAATATCTTGGCGGCCCTAACGCTCACGTATTACCAACACCAATGATGAACGTTATCAACGGTGGTGCTCACTCAGATAACAAAGTTGATTTCCAAGAATTCATGATTATGCCTGTTGGTGCTAAATCTGTACGCGAAGCTATCCGTATGGGTTCAGAAACTTTCCAAGCATTGAAGAGTCTTTTATCAGCTGACGGTAAAGTTACTTCTGTTGGTGATGAAGGTGGTTTCGCACCTGACTTCGCAAACAACGAAGAACCTTTACAATACTTGATCAAAGCTATTGAAAAAGCTGGTTACAAACCAGGCGAAGATATTTCAATCGCTATCGACGTTGCTTCATCAGAATTATGGAACAACGAAGACAAGACATACAAATTACGTTGGTCAACTGGTGAAGAATTCACAACACCTGAATTCGTTAAATACCTTGAAGGCTTAGTTGCTAAATACCCAATCATTTCAATCGAAGATCCTATCGATGAAAACAACTGGGAAGACTGGGCATCAATCACTAAAGAACTTGGCGAAAAAGTTCAACTTGTTGGTGATGACTTCTTCGTAACAAACACTGATTACCTACGTAAGGGTATCAAGATGGGCGCTGCTAACTCAATTCTTGTTAAAGTTAACCAAATCGGTACATTAACAGAATCATTAGAAGCAATCGAAATGGCTAAAGAAGCTGGCTACACAGCTGTTGTTTCACATCGTTCAGGTGAAACTGAAGATACAACAATCGCTGACTTAGTTGTTGCTACAAACGCTGGCCAAATCAAGACAGGTTCAATGAGCCGTACTGATCGTTTAGCTAAGTACAACCAATTAATGCGTATTGAAGAACAATTAGGCGATACAGCTTCATACAAAGGTATCAACTCATTCTACAATATCAAAAAATAATTGAATATGTTCGTGTCGGCACATTTTGAGGTTTAACAGCCCGCGTTAAAGGATTATGTTTGTAGTCTTTTGACTTAGGGGGTTACCATTGAATATGGCGAGCAAAACATATCTAGTAAGAGCATCTTTTAATTAAGATGCTCTTTTTTTGTGCGATAAATTGACCGGATAAGGTAATGGATTGGATTAGGCTAGCAACTAAATAAACAATCCCCAGCATAACCGGTTGATTAAGAAAAGCTTATGGAGCTGTGCAATAATTACCAGAATAATCTTGCAAATAATTACGTTTGCAAGCGGATACATAAACATTAGACTATAGATAGCGTAGAGGGATTGAAACGAGGAGTTGCGATAAGCATGAACAAACGAGAACATGCTATTATTCAATATATTTTGGCCCAGCATAAAACGTACTATGTCGACATTGCCGCACAGTTACAGCTTTCAGAGCGCACCATTGCAACCACCTTGAATGATATCGAAAGAGCCCTTTAATGTGAAACTCGTTCGAAAACCGAATGACGGTATTTATTTTACCGGGGATGTCGCGACATTAGCCAATCATCTTGAAAAAAAGGCCAATGATCGTCCCCAATCCAAGGAAGAACGCTATCATTGCATTCTGGCTAAATTATTATTAGGTTCAGCATCGATTACGATTCAACAACTTTCTAATACCCTATACGTGAGTCGGAGTACGGTTGAGAATGATTTGAAAAAGGTAAAGCAAAAACTCGCGCAATTCGGTCTTCAATTGGCAATCACGCATACCGGTTTATCCTTAATCGGTTCTGAGCATCAAAAGCGGCAAGCAACGGTGGAGTTAATCAGTCAGTATTGGGGAAAACGGACTGAGGCTAAAGAGTTAAATGGGCAGTTAGTGCGCCATGTTCAATTACCGGATAATCTGAATCAACTGTTTGAACCAGCCTTGATTAAAAACATACTCACAGCTTTAACGGAATTAATTGAAAAAAGTACGCTATCATTTACTGATTACGAGTTTCAGTCGTTAGCGATTCATCTGATGATGCCAGCACCAACTGGTGGAAGCAATGGAGCCCAACCAGTGGTGACACCGTTCATTGCCGAAACACAGCTGTTAGTACAGATTTTAGAACGGCGATTTGAATTGACAATTCCGGATTTTGAACAGGAATATCTCAACCGTCATTTAGTAACGGTCCAATCGAAGGATACATCTGTTCAAACTATCCAGACCGAGTTGCGGCAATCAGTCGGGCTGCCACAACTATTACGGCAACAGCTTGCTCAATTAGCAGTTGATGAGGAATTAATTCAGGGGTTGGCGGTTCATTTAAGTTCGGCACTTCGCCGGCTTGCAATGGGATTGAGTATTAATAACCCATATATTGATGAAATTCGCCAAAATTTTCCGCAAGCCTTTGATCAAGCAGTATTACTAAAGCCGGTGCTTGAAAATCAGTATCAGATTCAAATGAATGAGGACGAATTAGCCTTTATTAGTTTACACTTTGAAGCTTTTTTTGAACGACATTCAGAAGATGCACGCTTGAGTGTTGTGGTGGTTTGTAGTGGTGGCATTGGGACATCGCAATTATTAGGGCAACGGTTGGCCAAAACGTTTGCTCAAGAATTACGGATTACTCGTATTATTGCCTTGGGAGAACTACTTGCAACCCCGATTAAGGAATCGCTAGTCATCAGTACGATTGCGATTAAAGGTTTGTCAGTGCCGGTGATTGAAGTCAGTCCTTTGTTAAATCGGCATGATATTGGAATCATTCGCCAGATGATTACTGAACAACCGACGCCTACCAATCACTTAGTAGCTTTATTGCAACCCGAACTGACAATTGTCACGCAAGAGCAGTTAACGGATCAAGGCGCAATTAAATTAATTGGTCAGCGGCTCATTGATCAAGGGTATGCAAAGCCAACGGTTGTCCAGGCAGCGCTGGCCCGAGAAGCTTTAGCAAGTACGGCACTTGGTCGAGTAGCTTTGCCGCATGCGGATTCACAATTAATTACCAAGCCAGCCATTGGGTTGCTGATTGCACCCCAAAGTATTAATTGGCAACACAACGACAAAGTGCAGCTCGTCTTCTTTATGGCCTTGAACGAAACTGTTCATGGCCAAATGCGGGCGATTTATCATGATTTAGACCAATTGATTGAAACCCCCCGTCTTTTAAAGCAAGTCGCACAAGCATCTGATGGGACGGCTGCCCTCGCCATCTTGGCACAATTGAATCAGAAAAATTAGAATGGAGTGTTACCAGATGAAAGAATTTGATGTTGAAAATATTTTTACAGATATCGTTGTTGGGGATGATAAACCGACGGCATTAGCAATACTAGCGCAATTATTTGCTGATAAGAATAGGTTAGATCGGGTTGCATTAACCGCGGGATTCAATGCGCGTGAAGCTGAGAGCACAACTGGTTTTGGGAATGGGGTGGCGATTCCACACGCGAAAGTGGCGGGATTAACTCAACCAGTTGTCGGAATTGTCACGTTTGAAACTGGTGTTGATTGGGAAGCATTAGATGACGCACCAGTTGAAATCGCGATTGTCCTAATTATGCCACTCGATGACCCTAATAAGACGCATTTAAAAGTGTTGTCGAAGTTTGCGCGCAAGTTGATGGATGACGCTTTTATTCATAATTTGAAGCAAAATCGGCATGATGCAATGGCACTCTACACGTTAGTTAACGATGAGATCGAATTTAACTAGGAGGATTTAGAAGATGAAAAAGTTTGTTGGGATTACAAAATGTCCAGTTGGGATTGCCCATACTTATATGGCAGCTGAAAAACTGCAAAAAGCCGGGCAAGCTCACGGATATGAAGTTAAGATTGAAACACAAGGCGCTTCAGGGGTAGAGGATGAATTAAGCGCCGCAGATGTGGCTGATGCCGATTTCGTGATTATTGCCGCTGACGTTGCCGTTGATGGGGAAGAACGGTTTAATGGCAAGCCAGTACTATATGCGAAGACCGCTGAAGCTATTAAAGATTCTGATACACTGATTGAAAAAGCACTAACGGCAGGTATTTATGGCAAGAATCAGCCGAAAACAGAAGCTAAACAAGAGGACAGTCATGAACAAAGTCCAATTATTAAGCAATTATTAAATGGGGTTTCCCATATGATTCCGTTTGTCGTTGTCGGTGGGTTGTTTATTGCCTTGTCAATCGCGATTGGTGGGCATCCGACTAAAGCAGGAATGGTGATTCCACCACATACCATTTGGAGTAGTATGAATCAGATTGGGACGATTGGTTTTACCTTGATGATTCCAATTCTCGCTGGTTATATCGCTTATGCTATTTCGGGGCATGCAGCTTTAGCACCCGCAATAATCGGTGCAATGGTCGCCAACAATACAGACATCCTTGGTACAAAAGCCGGGACTGGATTTATTGGTGCGATTATCGTTGGTTTTGCGGCTGGTTACTTGGTTAAATGGTTTAATTCATGGCCCGTACCAAAAGATTTACGGCCAGTCATGCCAATTTTTGTCATTCCGTTATTAGGGGTTGGGATTATCTCAGCCGTTTTAATTCTCGTTTTAGGCGTACCTATTTCATGGTTGATGACGGCACTACAAGATATGTTAACGGCCCTTTCACAAAATCCAGAAACGAGTGTGATTCTTGGCGTTGTGATTGGTGCGATGGTCGCGATTGATATGGGTGGCCCAGTTAATAAAGTGGCCTTCTTATTCGGGGTGGCATCGATTACGGCTGGACATCCACAAATCATGGGTGCTGTTGCTTGTGCCGTTGCTGTTCCATCATTGGCATTGGGGATTGCAACATTTGTTCGTCGCGATCTTTATACAGAAGAAGAAAAATCAGCTGGGATTCCAGCTATCTTAATGGGCTTGATTGGGATTACTGAAGGCGCCATTCCATTTGCAACAGCTAACCCAAAACAAGTTTTCCCAAGTATCATTGCTGGTTCAGCAGTTGCTAGTGCAGTCGGGATGGTCTTCAAAATCACCGATGCAGTGCCACATGGTGGCCCAATCGTTGGGGTGTTAGGTGCAACCAATAATATTGGTTTGTTCTTCCTCTCAATTTTGGCAGGGGTTGCTGTTGCGGTCGCAATTTTAACCACATTTAAAGTACGAAAAGCACGGAAAGCTTAATCTCAAAAGGGCGCACGAGTAATCGGCGCTCTTTTTTTGTGGGTAAAAAAGTTATGAACATGCGCTTTTTTGAATTATATAAAGCGCTGTCTATCGAATTTTGATAAAAACTGGTATAATAGAGCCAATTAAGGTAAAAAGGGGTGGCAGTCGTGAAAAAAGGAGATCGCCAAGCACGAATCGAACAAATCATTAATCAGCAAGTTATTTCGACGCAAGAGGATTTATTAGCAACGTTGAAACAAGATGGGATTGATGCAACGCAAGCGACCATTTCACGTGATATTCGGGAGATGCAAATCGTTAAGGCACGGGATGTGAACGGTGAGCTCCGCTATACGATTTTTCACGATGACGAACGCACCCAAACTCAGAAATTAAAAGATAAACTGCGTGAAGTGGCCTTGTCCATTACACAAGTGCAAATGTTAAACGTAATTAAGACGCTCCCAAGTAACGGGAATTTATTAGCAGCCTTAATCGATGATTTGGGGTACCCAGAAGTTGTCGGGACGCTGGCGGGTCACGATACGATTGTTATCATTAGCCCTAGTGAGGAACTAGCAGCCGAATTAAACGAACGTTTCGCACAACATCTAGCAACAGCGAGATAAGCAAACAAATAAGGCGTTGCGACAAAAGTAATTTTTTGTCGCAACGCCTTATTTTGTTGAGCTAAACATGTTCTGTGTTAATCCTCAGGAGATATCCGGCTGATAACTCACTCTTTAATCTACATACTGGTTAAAAATGTCTGGGATGGGGGCTGTTACTGTTCTTTGTTCATCCGTGAAGGGCTCTGTGTAGCGCAACGTTTGCCCGTGGAGTAGTAGGCGCTGTGTTGAATCGGTTGGAAAGTACAACGGATCACCCAAAATGGGATGACCATCAGCCGCCAGGTGCAAGCGAATTTGATGTGTTCGCCCTGTTTCGAGGTTGACTGCCAAGGTTGCTGCAGGTCCTTTTCGATGCAGTAATTGGTAATGGGTCACTGCGGATAAACCTGTGATGTAATCAATCGTGCGTTTGCGCTTATTGTCTGGATCGACACCAATTGGGAGGTTAATCGTTGCATGTTCCAAGAGTGTTTGTTCCGGATCGTTAGCAATAGCGATGTATTGGCGCGACATTGTTTTTTGACTAAGCTGTCGGTTTAAAATGCCGATGACGATTGGGGTTTTACCAATCAAGAGCACGCCACTGGTTGCTTGATCGATGCGGTGGACCATGTAGGCCTTTTTATCTTGTTTAGCAAGATAGGCCGCCACTTGGTTCATTAGGGTGAAGTTTTCACCAGGACCGTTCGGATGGGTTTTAATCCCCGCCGGTTTATTGACGACCAGTAAATCATCATCTTCGTATAAAACGGAAAAAGATTGCCGTTCATCAAGTTCGTAGTCTTGGACCTTAACGGAAACTTCTGAGAAGTTCATCGTAATTTGATCGCCAGCTTCAACGTGTCGGTTGAAGGCGAGATAATGTCCGTTGACCAAAATATCTTGATTAATCCGCAAGAAATGTTGCATTTTTTGCGGCACTAACCAGTGATTCAGCAGGCCGCGGACAGACATCGGACTAAAGTCGGGCGCTAAAGTCACTTTTTTTTGGTAAATTATCATTAGAGTTCAACCACCTTTAAGCTATTAGTTTAGCGAAAATTGGTGTAAAAGTAAATTTTAAAAGATTGTTAATGTCTTCGATTGGCATCAGTGTCAATTGACGAATATGCTACAATTAAACAAGATTAATTTTGACCGTAAGAAGAGGGATCGCATGAACAAGCAAGCTTCGCCGTTTTGGTTGGCGATTAAACAATTTATGAAACGCGTCTGGCGCGTGATTCGTTATGTCTGGTATCGACTACAATTGACGAGATGGCTGATTCTCGCTGTTTTAATTCTCATTTTCGCGATGAGCAGCTGGCTCACGTTTAAAGCGAAGACGGCTAACGTCGGTGAGATTAAGGCCAACTTACAAACCCCAACGGCGCTTTATGACATTAAGGATGAACGCGCGGGGACGTTATATTCGCAAAAAGGGACTTATGTCGATCTTGATAAGATATCGCCGCAGATTCAAAATGCTGTTTTGTCGACTGAAGATCGGACCTTTTATACCAATCATGGATTCAGTATTAAAGGGCTAGCACGAGCAGCAGTTGGGTTAGTGATTCATCATGGGCAGATTACCGGTGGTGGGAGTACGATTACCCAACAACTTGCCAAGAATGCCAAGTTGAGTCAGAAGCAGACGTTCTCGCGGAAGTTTGAGGAATTATTCTTAGCTGTTCAGATTACCAAGGTCTATTCCAAACAGGATATCTTAGCGATGTATTTGAATAATGCCTACTTCGGTAACGGGGTGTGGGGCGTTCAGGATGCGTCAAAACGGTATTTTGGTAAGAATGCGAGTGAATTAGATGCTAGTGAAGGCGCCGTGATTGCAGCGATGTTGCGGAGCCCTAGTTTCTATAATCCGGCTGACCATTTAGATAATGCGACTGCGCGGCGGAACTTAATTCTCGGCTTGATGGTCGATAATAACAAGTTGACGCAAGCACAAGCCGACGCTGCTAAGAAAGAGCAACTTGTCGTGACGAATACCTATGAGCAGTCGGATGGGTATCGTTATCCGTATTACTTTGATGAGGTTGTGAATGAAGCCATTAACCGCTTTGGGTTGAAAGAAGAAGACCTCGTTAAGAACGGATACAAGATCTATACTGCCCTCGACCAATCCCAACAAAGTAAGATGGAAACCACCTTTAAACAAAATTGGTTGTTCCCTGATAACGCTGCGGATGACACCTTAGTTCAAGGTAGTTCAGTTGCAATTGATCCGAAAACCGGCGGGGTATCAGCCGTCGTTGGTGGTCGTGGTGAGTATACAATCCGTGGTTATAGCCGCATTACACAGATGAAGCGTCAACCGGGATCAACCATCAAGCCATTGGCGGTTTATACGCCAGCCTTAGAAGATGGCTACCACTATGATTCATCACTTGAAGATAAGAAGCAAAGCTATGGGACTAACCACTATACACCAACGAACCCGGATAACGTTTATACCGGATCGATGCCAATGTATCAGGCGCTAGCCAACAGTACAAATGCGCCGGCGGTTTGGTTATTAAATCAAATCGGCCTCAAACGCGGCATTAAGTCGGTCGAAAAATTCGGTATTTCAGTACCCAAGAGTGACCAAAACTTGGCGATGGCTCTAGGTGGTTGGCAAGGTGGGGTTTCACCTTACCAAATGGCCAGTGCTTATACGGCTTTTGCGAATAACGGTGAATTGTCTGAAACACATTTTATTCGGAAGATTGTTGATGCGAGTGGCGCCGTGATTGTTGATAATACCGAACCATCCAAGACACGGATTATGAGCCAAAAAACAGCCAAAGAAATGACTAGCATGATGTTGGGCGTTTATAATAATGGGACTGGGCGTTATGCGAAACCCAACGGCTATCAAGTCGCAGGGAAGTCTGGTAGTACTGAAGTGCCTGATAGTTATGGCTTTGGGACCAAAGATCAATGGTTAGTCGGTTATACGCCGGATATTGTTGTTGCGACTTGGATGGGGTATGACAAGACGGATCAAGATCACTTTATGAAGAACACTAGCATTGACGGTTTAGCACCAATCTTTAAATATGAGATGCAACAACTCTTACCAACCACAGCACAGACGGACTTTGATACTGAAGATGCTCAATCGTTGGCGAAAAAAGAACAGAGTGGGACATCGAACGAATTAGTCGATTCAATTGAATCGGGCTTTAAAGATGGGATAAATAAAGCGAAAGATACAGCCAATCAATGGTATAATAATTTGAAAGGTTTTTTCAATTAAATACATGGAAAAAGGAGTCAGTACAATGACAGTTAATATTTATGATGATGCCAACCAAATGGCAACGCACTTGCAAGAATTACCACAATTTTTAGGCTTACAAAATGCCTTTGCAGCATTGAAAAAAGACGATATTGCCTTCACAATGTTTAAGAAATTCCAAACGCAACAAATGACACTTCAACAAAAACAAATGCAAGGTCAAGAATTAACGGACGACGAAATTAAAGAAATCCAAGAACTTGCTCAAAAAATTGGGGACATCGACGCAATCAAGAACTTGATGGAACAAGAACGTCAATTAAGCCAAACAATGGATGAATTAAACCAAATCATCTCAAAACCAATCGCAGATATCTACCAAGCATAGAATGCGTTTGAAACGGGTTTGGCTTTGAGGATTAACCTAAAAATGAGACTGATGGCGTATTTTGTCATCAGTCTTATTTTGTAGTTAACTGGAAAAGTCAGTTTCAAAAAGCACGTTTCAAATAAGAGTGTGACTGATTGCGGTCAGCAACTGAGCATTAATACAAAAATCGCGTTAATCCAGGTTCTAGGATTAACGCGATTTTTAAATTAAGCGGAAGTTGTTGCAACCAGAAGCACGTTTCAAACGGTGAATCGATTGATTTCGATTCACCGCTTTTTTATTGCCTAAAAACAGAACGTTTGTTCTAATCGCCTTTATCACACCGCGTGGCAATGGTATAATGAAGCTTATCTAAGCTGGTTACGACCGGCCAAAAGAATGGGGTTTTTCAAGATGAAATTTATCCATGCAGCTGACGCCCATATCGACAGTCCGTTTGTCGGATTAAAACAAGCACCGACAGCATTGTGGGAAACAATCCATGCGTCAACTTTCACGGCGTTTAAAAAATTAATTCAGACAGCCATCGATGAAGCCGTCGATTTTGTATTATTAGTTGGTGATTCATTTGATCAAGAAGCGCAGAGTTTGCCAGTTCAGAAATTTTTAAAACAACAATTTGAACGTTTGGCAGATGTCGACATTCCGGTCTATCTGAGTTACGGGAATCATGATTACTGGGATGCCAATCAAGTGCATTTTGAATTGCCCGCCAATGTCCATGTTTTTGGAGCACAAGTAGAGTCGTTTGAACTGACTACCAAAGGACATGAGAGTGTGACCATTGTAGGGTTCAGTTATGATCAACGGTGGTTGTCAGCTGATCGAGTGGTTGATTTTCCACAACGTGCCAGCACAACTTACACGATTGGGACGTTGCACGGTAGTCAAAAAGCAACGGCCGATACAGATCACTACGCACCATTTACGATTAGTGAATTGAACGCTTGCCATTACGATTATTGGGCATTAGGTCACATTCATAAGCGCCAGATTCTCCAAGAACGACCAGCGATTGTTTACCCGGGGAACTTACAAGGGCGGCATAAGAATGAACCTGGTGAAAAAGGCTTTTATTTAGTGGACACCAAAGATGGTCAGTTCGATTTAACGTTCAAACCAACGACGGTCATTGAGTGGCAACGTCAACAGTTTGAGGTGACACCTGACATGAGCTTAACTCAATTGCAAACGGCTTTGAGTGCCCAATTGATGCAAAGTGATCATGCTAGTTTAGTGGCGCTAGAGCTAACACACGCGGAGCGATTATCGAGTGACTTATTGCAACGGATTAATAATGGTGAATTATTGGCAGTCTTACAAGACCAATTGGAAAATAGTGAACCACTGCATTGGCCATACGCGTTGAAGTTGCGGTTTGCAGCACAACAGCAATTTAGTCAGATTGACCAAGCCTACTGGGACCAAGCGGCTGAAGCTATCTTGACACCGGACAATATTCTGGAAAAAGCAAAGCCGTTAATGAAGGAAAACTTTATCCGGGAAGCAATTGAAACACCAGAATTTCAAGCGGATCTCAAGGACTTAGTCACGACAATTCTACAAGAGAAGAAGATGGGGGATTAGCCATGCGAATTAAGACAATCACCATTTTGGGCTTCGGTAAGTGGCATGATCAGACGATTGATTTGAATACCGACTATCAAGTCCTTTATGGTCAAAACGAGGCGGGGAAGACAACCCTTACAGCCTTTATTAAAGGCGTGTTATTCGGCTTTGCGACCGCTAAACAACGGTATGAACAATATGTGCCCAAAAACGGCGCGCAATACGGTGGTGAATTACTGGTTAGCTATCATGATCGCGATATTGTGATTCGGCGGCTTTCCGGTAAGTTTGGGGGCGACGTAACGGTCATCGATCAAGGCCAAGAATTTGGCGCTGATTACTTAGCTGACCTCTTGGCACCAGCGGATGAAGCTTTGTTTACGCAGATTTTTGAAACGAACCAACAGGATTTAAATCAGATATTTAATCTAAAACAGGCTGATTTTTTGCAGCATTTATTGACGATTGGTGCGGTGGGGAGTCATGAGTGGCTCGACTTTGCCAAGGAACTGGATAAGGACAGTCAGAAAATTTTCAAACCCTCTGGGCGTAAGTGGCCATTGAATGTTGCTTTGAAGAATTATCCAGAGTTAGCGCAATCCGTTAACGAAGCTAGTCGTGGTTATCAAGAATATGAAACGAACGCACGTCTATTGCAGAGTACCGTTGCGACAATGACGGAACACCAAAAGCAAGTGGCTGAATTAAAACAACGCCAAGCGCAGTTGCAACATTTGCTTGATCGTTGGCCAAGTTATGCGGAATGGCAAGCACTTCAAACTAAACTTGAAAAGGCAACGCCGTTTGACTTAACGATTGACGAACAATACCAAGCATTAGTGGTCGAACGAGAACGCAATGCAAAGGCGTTAGCAGAAGCAAAATCCGAGGTAGCAACTGTTCAAGAAACATTGGATCAAACAGGTGAATTTCGATTTTATCAAGCTAATCAAGAGACGTTGGTGCCATTGTTTGAACAATTAAATGAACAGCAAAAACAAATTCAATTACTTGGATTACGGCAAAACCAAAGCGCACAACTCGCTAGCGAAAAAGCCCAATTAGCAGCGCAGTATCAATGGCAAACGGATCAACTACCAAATCCGTTGACAGATGAGCAACGCGCACAACTAGAACAAGCCGAAGCTGAAATGAATGGGGCAACCACGACCAGTCAAGTGCTGACCAAGCAACTGGCTGATTTAGAGGCGCAATTAGCCACGCAAAACGCGGCAGTTAGTCAGGTTGAACCACAAGAAACGCCAACGGCTGATGGACGTGCCAGTCAATTGAGTATGCTGATTGGCGTAGTCATATTCATGATTGGTCTTTTCTTGCCGGGCGCTCTGAAAGTCATTGCGGTCGTTGGACTAGCCGCACTTGGCTATGGTGGTTACATGATGTGGCAAAATAAACAATCTGACCATGACCAACCAGTGCAAAAACAAGCTTGGCAACAAGCGCTCGCTAAGTTGGATGTGTTGCAGGCTGAAAAGCAAACCAAGACAGCTGCCTTACAAGCACAACAAGCAATATTGCAGACGATGCACGAACAAAGCGCGGTATTATTGGCGCAAACTGGCTACGAAACGGCGATGCCAATCAGTCAAGTTTTAGCGATGCAGCATGCTTTAAGCCGGATGACTCAATTGACCATGGCACTCAAACAGCAACAAGCCGAGAATCAAGCAATCGAAGCGGCACTAAATATGTATTGGGATGCGTTTGCTTTTGCCCGTGATTGGGTGGGGGCGTTACAGGGAAGTCATGAAAAGAACTTGTCCCAGGTGAGCCAATTCAAAGCCCGGATTACCCAACTCACACAAGACCTTGCACAAAGCAACGAGAGTTACCGGTATTATCAACAACAAGTGACACGCTTAACAGACGCGATTAAAGAACAAGACGCTGCACAAACAGCATTGCTAGCAAAGGCTAACTTAACAATCGCCGCAGAATTAGCCAGTTGTGTTGCTAATGAGCAACAGCGCCGTGCTAATGAACAACGTCAAGCTGATTTAAAACGCGAATTGGCAACGGACTTGCCGGCTTTACAAGCAATCGCTAGTCAAGAACAGCTTAAGCAACAAGCCGCTCAAATTACAGAACAAGTGGCAAGTTTGACAAGTCAGTTACAAGAACAGCAACAAGCTGTTGCGCAACTACGCGTGACGCAAGCGCAACTTGTCGATAATGACAGTTATCAACAACAGCGACAGCGACAATTACAAGAACAGGCTAAGATTACTGATTTAGCCCAAGAGTGGCTCGCTAAGCAGTTAGCAATTGATTGGATTCAAGCGACACTGAAGGCCGCTTCACAAGAACGGTTCCCCCGTTTATTGGAAAAGGCAACGCAGTATTTTGCAATTCTAACCCAGAATCGGTATATTAAGATTAACTTCGATGACACACTGATGACGGTTTTACGGGCGGATCAAGTGCTTTTTGAAGTCGGTGAATTATCACAGGGGACTGCAGAGCAGTTATACATTGCGCTACGCTTTGCGTTTGCAGAAGAGGTAGCTGACGTAGTCTCATTACCTTTATTGGTGGATGATGGCTTTGTCAACTTTGATGATCAACGCCAAATCGCCGTTTGGACATTACTCCAACGACTCAGTGCGGCCAACCAAGTGATTTATTTAACGGCCAATCCGCGGACGCAAGCGCACTTTGAAGCGGATCATTGGTTAAATCTAGAGGAAGTGGGGCTGACACATGACAGCAAAGAAATTATTTGATTACCAAAACGACGAGAATCTGGATTTATTTGTACTAATTAAAACGGCGGACGTGCGGATTGCTAAAAACGGCAAGCAATTCATCGCGTTTACGTTCCAAGATCAATCGGGACAAATCGGTGGTAAATACTGGGATGCTTCTGATGAAGACGTTGCTAAATTTACGGCGGGTCAGGTGATTCATTTACAAGGTAAGCGGGAATTATACCAAAATAATCCGCAAGTTAAGATTTATAAACTGCGCTTAACGACGGGGGACGAACCGCAAACAATTGACCAGTTTATTCCTAAAGCACCGGTGCAAGTAACCGAGATGCAAGATGAATTTGGTGCGATGTTATTCGAGATTACAAACCCAAATTGGCAACGTTTGGTCCGACATTTAATGCAAAAACATCAAGCGGAATTCTTCAGTTTTCCAGCGGCTAAGACCAACCACCACGCGTTTAGTGGCGGCTTGGCCTATCATACACTTTCAATGTTGCGTTTAGCTAAGACGATTGCTGCCCAATATCCACAAATTGATGAGGCATTGCTATATGCTGGTGTTATCTTGCATGATTTAGGTAAAACGCTAGAATTGTCCGGTCCTGTTTCAACGGAATACACGGTTCGTGGCAATTTGATCGGTCATATTGTACTGGTTGATGAAGAGATAGTGCGGGCTTGTGATACATTAAAGATCGACGTGAATGCTGAGGATATGTTGCTATTGCGGCATGTTATCTTGGCCCATCATGGTTTAATGGAATATGGTTCACCTGTCCGGCCACAAGTTCTTGAAGCAGAAGTTCTGCATCAAATTGATGAATTAGATGCAAGTATCACGATGATGACCCAGTCATTACAACATGCGGAAGCAGGTCAGTTTACTGAACGGCTCTTCGCAATGGATGGGCGGCGTTTCTATCGCCCAGTCGAAGATCCTAATTTAGATCAACCAACAGAATAAATGTACAAAAAGACCCCCGCTGCTGTCGCAGCGGGGGTCTTTTTGTTAATGCTTATTTAGATGATGATTTTGAAGCTTTGCTGTTAACGCCGTAGCTTGAAAGGATGTCTGATAAATCTTTGTCCTTGATAGATACGTTAGCGTTCTTAAGTACCTTAGTGATGACTTTGTTCATCACTGTTTGGTCTTTAAGCCATGAAGCGTAAACGATGTCTGTTAATTCTTTCTTGTGATCAGCCATCTTACCTTTACCAGGGTTCTTGATCATCCGGATAACGTGGTAACCATAAGTTGTCTTAACAGGGGTTGTTGTGTATTCGTTTGTCTTTAATTTGAAAGCAGCAGTCTTGAATGTTGAGTCAAGTGATGTATCAGTACTATCGAAGACAGGTAATTTACCGCCATCTTTCTTTGTACCAGTATCAGTTGAATATTTCTTAGCTAATTCATTGAAGTTCTTTGTTGAGTTGTCTTTTGCAAGTGCATCAATGACTTCTTGAGCTGTTTCTTTCTTTTCAACTAAGATATGTTGAACTTGGACTTTTGGTTCGTATGATTTCCATTGTTTCTTCAAGTCAGCATTGGTTACTTTTTTGTTATCTTTTAGTGCTGCTTGTGTTAAGTATTGTGTTTTGATGCTGTTCTTAAATGATGTAGGTGTCATACTGCTTTGTGCAAGCACAGAGTTGAATGATGAACCGTATTGTTTTTTGTAACCATCATAAGTTTTCTTAACTTTTTTATCGATGGCTTTTGAGCCGTATTGGTTTTCAAGCGCTTTTTGCAAGATCATTTGTTGCAATTGTTGCTTGCCGGCAGATGTTTCCTTGATTTCTTTATAGTATTCGTCTTGAGTGATTTTACCACCCTTTAGGCTTGCGATAGTCTTGCTACCACAACCTGCTAGTGAAACTACCATTAATAAACTGGCAGCGGCTAATAGCCATTTCTTCATTGTATGACACATCCTTATCAAAGTATTTATGAATAAATTCGTAGTGAATTCACCAAATAATATAACACATAAACTAACTAAATTGAACGAATCGTCTAAAACTTCACAGAACTTTCAAATTTAGGTTTTACGCTAAAAACGCGAGAATCGTTGATATACTTAACCTTATCGCTTGCATACAATCTAATTTTTGGTGAATTTATTTTTTTAAGTTTTGTGTCAAACGATCAACTGATTCTTCGATTTGAGCAATTCGTGGTGCTGCTTCAAATGAAAATGTTTGCAATGCATCACTGATACCACCAAGTGATGTGACTGCAGTTGTTTTGAGTTCATTTGATAAATTTTGCGAAGCTGTTTGCAATTGAACAGCACTTTGTTGAACATCAGTTGAACTTTCTGAGAGCTCGTTTAAATAGCGGGCAATCGCTTGTTGTCGTTTGGGGCCGGTTGTAGAAGCGGTGAGAAGGGCATAAGCCGTCCCTAATAAGCCACCAACTAGTAATCCTTTTGAAAATGACATGATTAGTCCTCCAATTGTGCGTGAATACCATCTGCGATCGCTTGTAGTTGGTCAGCAGTGTAATCAGCGCTATTATCACCGAATTGCATTGCAAATGAATCATCCGCTGTGTAACGTGGAATAAGATGAATATGAGAATGAAAAACGGATTGATAAGCCACCGCACCGTTATTATTGCAGATGTTCATTCCTTGGATGGCTGGATTGCTAGCTTTAATAGCCTTAGCAATCTTTGGAATGCGACTAAAAACGGTCGCAGCTAAATCAGCATCGTATTCAAAGATGTCCGCCACGTGTTTTTTGGGTACCAACAAGGTATGACCGGGTGTCACTTGTGTGATGTCCAAGAAGGCTTTGACATCGTCGTCTTCATAGACCACTGTGTTCGGAATTTCATTTCGAACGATTTTGCAAAAGATACAATCATCCATTAATTATGCCTACTTTCTCTTATTTGAAGTCTCAATACAGCTTAATGCTATCATAAACAAGGGCTTTTCGCTACTGCCATCAGCTTTGTAAGCGGATGGAAAAATATTGAGTGGGGCATACACTCGCAGTTTACTTCGTGTTAAGATATGATATGAAAAAGGATTCACTAAAAAAGTAGTTTTAAAAACCAAAAAACGAGGCTATTGATTATGAGTTTAGAGATTAACCAATTAACGGGGGGCTACGCGCACGTCCCCGTTTTAAAAGAGGTCAGCTTTACTGTGCCAAACAATCAAGTGGTTGGTTTAATCGGTTTAAATGGGGCCGGCAAATCAACAACTATTAAACACATCATTGGATTATTGACACCACAAAAAGGCACAATTACTTTAGACGGTGTGACGTTACAGTCGAATCCCGACCAATACCGCCAAAAAGTAGCCTATGTGCCAGAAACGCCTGTCTTATACCCTGAATTGACTTTAAAGGAGCATTTAGAATTAACAATGATGGCTTATGATTTAAACGTTGAAGAGACGTGGGTTAAAGCCAATGCATTGTTAAAACGATTCCGATTAGACAATAAGTTAGACTGGTTTCCGGTTCACTTTTCAAAAGGGATGCGGCAAAAAGTGATGATCGTCAATGCATTTATGACGAATGCTGACTTGTTTATCATCGATGAACCCTTTACTGGACTGGATCCATTGGCAATTCATGATTTATTAGAAATCATTGCTGAAAAAAAAGCACAAGGAGCTGCAATTCTAATGTCGACCCATATTCTCGCAACGGCGCAACAATATGCTGATTCATTTGTGCTTTTAAATCAGGGTCGCGTACGAACGACTGGCACGCTTGAAGAATTAAAGGTTGAATTTAACATGGCTGACGCCGATCTCGACGATATTTATCTGCAGATGACGAAAGAAGGTTAACCATGCAAGCATTATGGCAAAAACGCGTGCAAAAACATATTCAAGAACAAGTGAAGTATTTGCGCCTCGTTTTCAATGATCATTTCGTGATTGCGATTATCTTTTTATTAGGAGCGTTGGGCTACACATATGCTAACGCCGTCAAAGGACTGGATCCACGAGCTTGGTGGCTAAAACCTGTATTGAGTTTAGTATTACTTGCGGCAGTTAGTTTTGGCCGCTTAGCAACACTATTAAAAGAAGCGGATAGTGTCTTCTTATTGCCAAAAGAAAGTGGCCTTGTGACGTATTTGAAATCAGCACGTTTATATAGTAGCTGGTTACCATTAATTGCAATGGCTTTTGTGACGCTTCTAGTGGCGCCACTCTTGTTAATTACTAAGACGGTCCCGGCATGGCACATAGCCGTTGCCTTGATTACATTGGTAATCATCAAAGACCGCCGCTTTTCAATCCAGTTGCGTCAGTGGTACCAAGCGGATGAAACCCAGGCAACAAAAGGGCTTTCGCTAATCCTTGATTTGGCAATAATTGCCAGTCAATTATATCAGTGGCTAAATTTAGTCGGAGTGCTTGTAGCGCTTGGACTAGCCTATTATCAGCGACAACAATTGGTGCGTGTTCAAAAGACACAGTTATTCGATTGGTTAGTGGCAGTTGGTGCAGAAGATTCTCGAATGGGACGAATTTATCGCCTCTATAACCTCTTCACGGATGTGCCAGGGCTCAGTAGTCAGGTTAAGCGTCGTCGCTATTTAGATGGCTTATTAAAGCTAATTACGGCTAAACCAGCCAATACTTACCTCTATTTATATGCGCGTGGCTTTTTGCGGGGCACAGAATTCAGCGGGTTATATATCCGGTTAGTTGTTTTAGGGGGCATCATTCTGTGCTTCAGTCACATATGGTGGTTGAGTTTGGCACTCGGACTTCTATTGATTTATCTAGTTGGTTTTCAATTATTACCGTTTTACAATCAGTATGATCAAATTATTTTCACTCATCTATACCCAGTACCAACGACCAAACGAATTCAAGCGTTCAGCCAATTAATGCGGACTTTATTATTGCTTCAGGCGTTACTCTTTAGTGTCATTTTATTAGTGACACTAGGGATGACGATTCAAGTTGGTTTAAGTGTTTTAGCATTGTTCGTGCTCGTGATTGGCTTTGTTCAATTCTATTTGCCTAAACGGTTGGGGGCATAGTCCCTGTGACACGCATGCTTTCCTACTTGACGACTACTGGCTAATTATTATATGATACCTTTAGTTATTAGACAGTTGAAGCAACGTGAGCGCTGTATTTTGGCGCTGTATTTTATTGAAGAGGAGTCGAGGCTGATGAATTTTGACCTGGATACTGGCTGGCAAGTTCGTCCGGCCGGTGGTGATACGGGCGCTGCATTTTTAGGCGTTCGCGCGTCAGAAAAGATTTTCCTAAAGCGCAACACATCACCATTTTTAGCGGCGCTCTCGGTAGAAGGCATAACACCACGCTTAATCTGGACGAAGCGGATTTCGAGTGGGGATGTCTTAACCGCACAAGAGTGGCTCAATGGCCGAACCTTGAAACGTGATGAGATGAATAGCCCACAAGTCGCTAAGTTATTAGCACGGGTGCATCAATCCCAACTATTGAAACGAATGTTACAAAAAGTTGGCGGTCGTGTCTGGTCAGCAAACGAAATGTTGCAAGCCTATTTTTACGACTTACCGCAAGATTTACGGCAACACCCATTTTTAGAACAAACAGCTGATTATTTGAAGCAAACGTTACGTCAATTACAAGCACCTTCTGCAGAGGTGTGCCATGGCGATTTAAGCCATAAGAATTGGTTGTTATCGGATATTAATCGACTCTACTTAGTGGATTGGGACTCGGCAATGTTAGCCGACCCTGCAGTCGATTTCGGAATGATTTTATTTCAATATGTTCCACGTCAAGAATGGCACGAGTGGCTTGAGAACTACGGCCTAGAGGTGACGCCTGAATTAATGATGCGCGTCAACTGGTACGGCAGTTTGAACCTACTCCAAAGCATTAAGCACCATTATCAACGTGGTCGTTTTACTGAAATGAACCGTGACATATTGCGCTTAGAAGCAGTGATTTCTGAAATAATTAATAAAAATTAAATGCCAAAGGTTGGGCAAGTGTCCAACCTTTTTGATTGGCATCAACAAGGAGAACATAATGCGTTTAAGAAATAAACCTTGGGCGGCGGACTTAATTGCGGCCAACCCCAGCATGATTTTAGTGAGTCCGGAAGATATCGCCGGCAAGTGGCAAACACGTTTTGCCAAAGAACAACCCATTTACATCGAAGTGGGTTCAGGTAAGGGCCAATTTATCACTCAGATGGCACAAAAATATCCAGACCGGAACTTTATCGCAGTTGAAATCCAAGAATCAGCGATTGCCGTCATTTTACAAAAACAAGTTGAATTGAAATTGCCAAATCTCCAATTATTATTGGGTAACGGCGCAGCCTTAACAACTTTCTTTGCTGAAAACGAAGTGGCAGGGGTGTACTTAAACTTCTCTGATCCATGGCCTAAGACGCGTCATGAAAAGCGCCGATTGACATATAAGTCATTCTTAGCGGAATACCAACAAATCATGCAACCAACGGGCTACTTACGTTTCAAGACTGATAACCAAGGTCTATTCGAATACTCATTGATGAGCCTGAATGATTATGGGATGGTTTTTGACGACATCTCACTCGATTTACACAATAGTGAACTTGCAGAAGACAACATCCAAACGGAATACGAAGAAAAATTCAGCAAGCGCGGCCAAGTGATTTACAGATTAGAGGCACACTACAAGTAGAGTGTTTTCAAAGCTGGTCAGCACCCGAGCAATAGCCTAGTCTGGTGAATAACCAATGCAATTGGTTGTTTACCGGACGTAGCTATGCACAGGGTGCTAGCTTTGAAAGCACGTTTTAGATAAGAGTGCACTTGACGCTCGGTCAGATTTTGAGCACTAACATAGGCTGGCGAATGAGTGATATAATCGCTAATTTGACAGGTATAGTTAGGCGCAGAAATCTAGCGTTAATAGCACGTTTCAGCAAGAGTGTTTTTATCGCACGGGTTGGCTTTGAGGATTAGCCTAAGAAAGGGATTGATGGGGGTTCTTTACCATCGATTCCTTTCTGTAGCTAACCGGAAAAGACAGCGTGATAAAGCACGTTTCAACTCAAAAAGGTACGTTATCCAGATTTTATCTAGGATAGCGTACCTTTTTAATTATAATATTGGTTGAAACGTGCTCCGCGCGGTATGTTCCTGTGGTTAGCAACGTCAGTCAAGCGACCAATAAATTGGTTACTCGTCTGACTAAGCTAATCCTCAGAACATGCCCACCGCGCTTCGCACTCTAAATTTGTGAGAATTCAATCACGACGCCGGTTCTTACGTCTACCTTGAATCGAAATTGGTTTGTACCATCTTCACGCTCGCAGATGATGCCACCTTGATAGACTGGAAAGGTCCGTTTGTTTTGTGAGAATAAGTGGGGACTTTCTTCAATCCAAGAACCCACAATCTGACCTTCATGGTTTAAGCCGGCTTTAACATCTTCTAAAATTTGGTTTAATTTAATCATTCTTTGTTGCGCCCGATATTGCTTCGCACTGGCAGCCGCCGCCAGCGCAAAACCGATACCGGTTAATAAATATTTAAACGTGTGCCCATTTTTTTTCAAAGAAAAACTCCTCAGTCGTTTTTGTCTTTAAATAGTATAGCATAATTTTTGGCCCTAAGGAGTGGACATTTACGGACAAACCGCTTATATTAAAACGAGTAGTAAAATTGAAGGGGTGCATAATGAAAGAATTAGCAGCGATGACAGATACGAATCTGACTCATCTGATTACTGAAGGGAAACATGTTTTATTTTTTACAGCAACTTGGTGTAGTGATTGCCGGTTTATTAAACCAGCCATGCCAGAAATTGAAGCTGAATTCCCGGAATACGACTTTATTGAAATCGATCGGGACCAATTTATCGATATTTGTGAAGAATGGGAAATCTTTGGGATTCCTAGCTTTGTTGTGATTGATAACGGTAAAGAAATCGGCCGTTTTGTCAATAAAGATCGGAAAACAAAACGCGAAATTACTGGATTTATTCACTCATTGAACTAACCTTGAAGGAGTCATTAAATGTTAATTGCAAGTATGAACCAAGCGGCTTTTCCCAACATCTTAGTGGTAATGACCCAACCTGATGTTGAAAAGCAAGTGACAACTGAAAAACAATCAATCGTACGGATTAGTGATCAGGCAGATCAAACCATCGGCTATAATTTCTTAGCGGTGAATGAGTTATTGCCCGATTTACAATTCAACGGTGTTCAAACACTAACTGAACAGCAAGTTGCTGTTTTAAATGAAGCACTTGTAGCAGCTGGTTTCACCCGTGATTTAGTGGCTGATGAAACACCACACATTGTCGTTGGTTATGTCCAAGAATGTGATGTGCATCCTGATTCAGACCATATGCACGTTACTCAAACACAGATTGCACCTGATCAAACCGTTCAAATCGTTTGTGGCGCTGCTAATATCGCACAAGGACAAAAAGTGATTGTGGCGACGGTGGGCGCTGTCATGCCAGAAGGTAAAATTATCTGGCCTGGTCAACTCCGCGGTGTTCAAAGTGACGGCATGATCTGTGCAGCCCGTGAAATCGGGGTTGCTGGTGCTCCTGCTAAAGGGATTATGGCCTTGCCAGATGATTGGGAAGTCGGTCGTGAAGTGACAGCAGATGCAGTCGCAGCCTTACTAAAATAATCCATCTTACGATTTTGTTATGGGATTATTAAAATTAAAATAGTATGATAATAGATAGCAATTAATTGGTTAAAGACAAACCCTTTAATTGTTATTTCGTTTTGCAGTCAATTAAGCAGTAAAACACAAAAGAGGGGTTAAACATATGTGTGGGATTGTCGGATTTGCTGGTGGATTATTTGATTTACCAAAGAAAAAAGAAGTATTGAACCAACAAATGGACGTCATTAAACACCGTGGACCAAGTGGTGATGGTGATTTTATCGATGATAAAGTCGCATTAGGCTTTCGGCGTTTATCAATCATTGATTTAGCAAAGGGTGATCAACCCATTTATAATGAAGACCACACTAAGCTAGTCTTTTTCAATGGTGAAATTTATAATTATCGTGAAATGCGGACTGAATTGATCGCACTTGGTCACGACTTTAAAACAGATTCAGATACTGAAACCATTTTGCATGCTTACGAAGAATGGGGTAAAGAGGTTGTTACAAAATTGCGTGGGATGTTTGTCTTTGTCATCTATGACTTACAAACTAAGCAATTATTTGGTGCTCGTGATTTCTTCGGCATTAAGCCCCTTTATTACACGACTTTAGCAGATGGGACTTTCATGTTCAGTAGTGAAATTAAAACTTTCATGCGCCATCCAGAATTCAAACCAGAACTAAATAAGACAGCCTTAAAATCATTCATGATGAATCAATACAATGATTTACAAGAAACGTTCTTCAAGGGTGTTTTCAGATTCCCAGCAGGCCATTATTTCACTTATCAAGATGGCCAATTGGACATCGAAAAATATTGGGATATGTCATTTAATCCTTCAAACTTATCTTTCGAAGAAGAAGTGGCTAAGATTGATGCTGCAGTCGAAGAATCCGTTAAAGCCCATACTGTGGCTGACGTACCAGTTGGGGCTTTCTTATCAGAAGGGGTCGACAGTAGTTATGTCACAAGTATTTTGCAACCGCAAGAAGTCTTCAGTGTTGGGTTTGATGATCAAACCTATAATGAAGTCACAGCAGCCCGGGCGCTTGCCGATGAATTAGGCTTGAACTTCAATGAAAACAAAGTGAATGCCGATGATGCGTTTGCTGAATTCGACAAAATCCAATATTACTTGGACGAACCAGATGGGAACCCATCATGTGTGCCATTATGGTTCTTGTCACGCTTTGCCCGTGAAAAAGTAACGGTTGCCTTGTCTGGTGAAGGGGCCGACGAATTATTCGCTGGCTATGTCAACTACGGCATGCATTCCCACAATTCAACAATTAAGGCCTTCACTTCTGGCTTGAAGAAATTACCTAAGGGTGCGCGTGCCAGTTTAGCCAAAGCCGTTAAGAAGATGCCAGCCTTCCCAGGTCGCGTCCATTTATACACGAATTTGGCGAACCCGCGTGAATTCTATACGGGTCAATCTGTGATTTTTGATATCGAAAATCCAAGTATTTTTGGGGCAGATGAAGCCAATACTTTCTTGAAACCCGCTTATCAAAATGATGGAACGATTCAAGCAAACTATCAAGCTGATTTTGATAACGTTGCGGATGCTGATCCAGTCTCACAAATGCAATATATCGACTTACATCACTTCATGTTAAACGATATTTTGCAAAAGGCTGATAAGATTTCAATGGCGCACAGCTTAGAATTACGCGTGCCATTCCTGGATCCTAAGGTGGCTAAGGCCGCTGGTGAAGTCCCAACTAAATACTTAATCAATAGTCATGATACGAAATACGCTTATCGTCAAGCTTCTGCTAAACACTTACCAACAGCCTGGGCCAACCGACCTAAGTTAGGTTTCCCAGTGCCAATTAAGCAATGGTTAGAAGATGACAAGTATTATGAAAAAGTCAAAGCACTCTTTAGCGAAGATTTCGTTGCAGAATTCTTTGATCAAGATAAGTTATTGGCCTTGTTAGACGCCAATAAAGAACAACGCATTAACGGCCGTCGGAAGATCTGGACCATCTTTACCTTCTTAACATGGTATAAAGTCTACTTCCAAAATGTCGAAGATTATTTAGCATTAGGCTAGAGTGTGACCTATAGAATCCGTTTAAATGCAGCCACAAAATTAATTTTTGTGACTGCTTTTTTTGCGTTTTAGAGATCAATCAATTGATAACAGAGAAAAATAAACATTCATTATTTAGCTCAAACCCGCATTATGGTAAACTATAAGGGATTAGTTTAATCATATAGATAATTGTGATTTATTGAAAAGAGGACGTTTAAAAGATGATAACAAATGACACAGTTTACCATTTTGTTGGGATTAAAGGTTCAGGAATGAGTGCTCTTGCACTTGTTTTAAACGACCTAGGCTATCAAGTACAAGGCTCAGATATCGATCAATATACGTTTACACAACGCGATTTAGAACGAGCAGGAATCAAAATTCTGCCATTCTCAGAAACTAATTTACACGAAGGCTTAACGGTGATTGCCGGGAATGCTTTCCAAGATGACCAAATTGAAATTAAAACAGCCCTTGAAATGGGCTTGCCAGTCGTTCGTTATCACCAATTCTTAGGTGAATTATTGAAAGGCTATACAAGTATCGGCGTGGCCGGTGCGCATGGTAAAACAAGTACGAGTGGCTTATTAGCTCACGTTTTAAGTGGTGTGGCTAAGACGAGTTACTTAGTCGGTGACGGGACAGGTAAAGGGATTAAAGATGCACAATTCTTCGCATTTGAAGCCGATGAATATCGCCGTCATTTCCTAGCTTATTCACCAGATTATTTAATCATGACGAATATCGACTTTGATCACCCTGATTATTACACAGGCTTAGATGATGTGTTTGACGCGTTCCAATCAGAAGCTTACAAAGTTCAAAAAGGGATTTTTGCTTGGGGTGATGATCCTGAATTACGGAAAATCAAAGCCAATGTGCCCGTCTATTATTATGGGACACGCGAAGATGACGATTTCCAAGCCCGCAACATCCAACGGACGGTGCAAGGTTCAGAATTCGATGCTTACTATCATGGCGAAAACATCGGCCATTACCACGTCCCACTTTACGGTGAGCACAATGTCTTAAACAGTTTAGCCGTAATTGCTGTCAGTCATTTAGAAAAAATTGATGGCAAAGAAGTGGCACGTGAATTGGCAGACTTCAAGGGTGTTAAACGCCGCTTTACAGAAAAGAAAGTTGCTGACGTGACAATCATTGATGATTACGCGCACCATCCATCAGAAATTAAAGCCACATTAGATGCAGCACGGCAAAAATATCCAGACAAACAAATTGTAGCGGTTTTCCAACCCCATACGTTCACACGGACAATTGCGTTAATGGATGATTTTGCAGCAAGCTTAAACCTTGCGGATGAAGTCTTCTTAACGGATATCTTTAGTTCAGTGCGTGAAAAAGCAGGAAAGGTTTCAAGTGCTGACTTAGGTGCGAAAATCACTAAAGGTGGCCGCGTCTTGAAATTAGACAATATGTCACCGCTCTTAGACTTCGACCAACCAGTCGTTGTCTTCATGGGCGCTGGTGATGTGCAAAAATACGAATATGCTTACGAAGAATTATTGAGTAATTTAAGTCCTAAAGATAATTAAGATTTAGGCATTTTGATTGTCTTTCTGGATGGATTTGTTACAATATTCCTAATCGGGTGATTATGGGCCCGTTTAGAAATATAAGAGGTGAATATTCATGGAAGAAAGACGCGTTGTGAATGTCGACAGCGAAGCCCGCTTTTTCAGTAAAGTGTATGGTTTGATGGCTGTCGGTGTCGGAATTTCAGCACTGATTGCTGTTTTAATGGTGACTGTGTTTAAAGCACAAACTTACACAATCCTATCAAGTGGTAGCTCGTGGATGGTTTGGGGCTTGATGATTGCAGAATTAATTTTAGTCGTTCAGATTAGTCGGCGTTCAATGAAGAATCCAACGGCCTCGTTAGCCATGTTTGTGGCATATGCGGCGTTGAACGGATTGACGTTTACGGCCGTTTTACTGGTGTATAACATTGGTGAAATTGGGGCAGCTTTCGCATCAAGTGCTTTAGTGTTCATTGCCATGTCGATTTATGGTCGCATGACAAAGAATAACTTAAGCGGCTTTGGCAAGTTTGCAATGATGGGATTAATCGGTGTGATTATTGTCTCATTGGTTAACTTCTTCATGGCATCAGCTGCAATTAGCTACTTCTTGTCATATGCTATGTTAATTATTTTTATCATTTTAACAGCATGGGACAATCAAAAGTTAAGTATGATGTACCGTCAATACGGCGCAACTGGTGAAATTTCGGTTTCTGGTTTAGCTGTTATGGGCGCATTAACCTTGTACTTAGACTTTGTTAACTTATTCCTCACAATGCTCCAAATTTTTGGCGGCGGAAGAGATTAAGGGTTTGATAACAGTCGGGATATGACTATTATCAAACGTTTCAAAAGAACGGTTATCAGGTAAAACTGATGGGCGTTCTTTTTTTATGCTTGACACAATACTATGCATAATATAGTATTAACTTTCGAAAGGGTGATCGGTTTGAATCCACAATTAAAGAAAGGCCTCTTGGAATTTTGTGTGTTAGCAACGCTTAAGAAAGAGGATTCATATGGCTACCAAATTATCAAAGATACATCGAGTGTCGTTGAAATTTCGGACTCAACATTATACCCAATCTTGAAACGGCTCGAGGCGCAGGGTGAACTTGAAAGTTATCGGGTCGAACATAATGGACGCTTGCGTAAATATTTCCATTTAACATTGGCGGGACAAGCATCGATTGATAGTTTTTTGGCCGATTGGCCGGCAGTGATGGGCATTTATACTTACATAAGGGAGTGTAACAATGACTAAGAATCAATTTATTAAACAGCTTGCGGCAGAATTAACGCGGTATGGGATTAGTGATGCAGCCAACACGATTGATTATTACGATGAATTAATCGATGATCGACTGGAAGCGGGTGAAACGGAAGCGGAGATTATCGCGAGTTTAGCAACGCCAGCTCAGATTGTAGCGCAATTAGCTACACCAGATAAACAGGTTCGCCAAAAGAAGATGGCACCGATGTTGATTATTTTAATCAGTATCTTGTTAGTCTTAGGGTCACCGTTATGGAGCACGTTGTTATTGACCGCCATCATATTAGTGGCACTTGGTTATTTCTTGATTTGGTTAGGCCCGTTTCTGGGGGCAATCTTTGCTGCTGCCGGCATTCTGGGTGGGAGTGTCAGCTTAGTTTTATCGTTCTTTGTTGGCTTACAAGAAGGCTGGATAATTGCGGTGATGCAGCTTGGAATTAGTTTTGTGATGGTTGGTGTGGGGCTGATTTGTGCAGGGGCGACCTGGTACATGACGAAATACTTAATTCGTTTCTCGGTTGGAATCACACGCTGGCTAGTTGGGATGTTCCGTAGTCGATTAAAGGTGGTGGCGTAGATGTTGAAAAATTGGTTGAAGATTAGTTTATGTATGATTCTTGTGGGAATTATTTTAATGACCGTTAGTTTTGGGATGGCGGGTTTTAAAAGCCAACCATTCCAATATCGTGGCACACATGAATGGAGCCGGACGTTTAACTTTTAAGATAAATAAAAAGAGGTGCCGATGATGATAATCGACACCTCTTTTGTTCGTTATTGACCGTTCCATGGATAATCGGTACTGATATTTTGATTGAAATGTTTTTGACTTTGAAAATTTGCGAGACGGTGGGCTTTTCGTTCCTCATAACCGGCACAGATGAACTGTTCTTCCGGTGATTCGGGTTGAATGTTAGGAAGGGCCGGACCTTTTTCCATTGTGACAAAGGTTAAGAAGGCAGTTAGCCCGAGGAATCGTTCGCCGGTCTTGAGATGTTCACCGATAATCTTAGTAAAGATTTCAATGGAACGGGTGCCGACACCGGCAACGTAACTTTCGATGCACAAGGAATCTTGCATTTTGAATGGTTCAATGAAGTTCAGTTGGTCGATGCTGGCGGTGACGGTTTCGACGCGCGCTAAGCGGCTAGCTGAAATGGACGCCGAACCATCCAAGAGTTCAAGCAAGCGTCCGCCATAGACCGTTTCATGTTCGTTCAAATCATTGACGAAGACGCGATGGTTACTGATGGAGAGGGTTTGACGACAGGTGATGAGATTTGACATTATAAAAAGACTCCTTATTAATCATTTAGATGGGGGACAATCAGTTGGCTAGCTGCCAAGTCGACTTGGTAAACGAATGCTTGCTCTTCACGGATCGTCATTCCCATATCAGTCGCGTAGACTAACAGACCGAGTTGATGTCCCGCTGTTAAATCATAATGGGTGGGTTGTAGGTCGAGCGTGATATCATAGAACTCGTTTGGGGTGACCGCGTCGGTTTGATAACTATTGTGGCGATTTTGGAGATTGATGTGTCCTTTAGTGATGACTTGATAATTGCTTGGTCGATTGAGCTTAAATTCCTTTAAATCATCATAGCGCCACTGATAGCCGAGTTGTTGGCCTTTAGCAGCTAATACAGCAGGTGTGGTGCCTAAACGGTTGAATTGACCATAGTCAATAACCAGCACGCTCAATAGCCCACGTTCGGTATTGACAGCGACCCTTGTTCTAAACTGAATTCGACCATCAATAATGAGCGGTTCGGTAAGCGGGAAGCCTAAGAAACGCAACCGGTTGCCAGTGAAACTTGATTGATCTGCGATTAAGGCATCTTGCCAAGCGGTTGTACTGATTTTTTGGGCTCTAAAGGCCGCAACACCGTCATCTTTAAAAGTCGTCAGTGGGGCATTTTCGGTAGCATTAGTGCTTAATGTTTGTTCGTTTAGCCAGAAAGTTGTAGTTGGATTGTTAGGGGCTAGCCAATCCGCCTGGGTCGTCCAAGTGGCTTCTTGTGCGTTGTCTTGAATTGTAACAGCCGGTAATTTTGTGACAGCCTGATTCTCAATGCCGAGTAATTGATACGTGAACCATAAGTTCATCATATCGGTGAAATCGATCGACTGAATGTTATTCATATAGATATGTTCACCTTGGTGTAAGAAAAGCTTCTTATTAACCGGTTGATCGCGCAATAAATCCCACAAGGCGCCGGCATTTTGTAGTTTAACGTTCCAATCATTTAATCCGTGGACTAAGATGACGTCACAATTCAGGTTGGCGAGATTGTCACGATAGTTACGGGCTGCCCAGAAGGCGTTGTAATTGCCTGTGATGCGATCTTGACCTTCTTGTAGGGCTTTGAGTTGGTCGGCGAAGAAAGTGCCAGAGAGCGCGTGATCAGCGGCATCTTTTTGGCGGGTTTGGCACAACTTCGCTAAGACGTCGGCATCTTCACCCTGACAATCAATTGGGGCGACCACTAAGCCGTTTTCGCGGTAGTAATCGTACCAACTGGAAATGGCGGCTTCAGCTACAATGGTTTTCAGGCCTTCAACGCCAGTTGTTGCAGCAGCAGTGGCTAAAGTACCAAGGTAGGATTTACCAGTCATTGCAACTTGGTGATTACACCACCAAGCTTTAATTTCAATGCCATCGGTGCGGTTGGTGAAAGCTCGTCGATTGCCGGCTAACCACTCGATGATAGCCGTGGTTGAAGCTGTTTCTTCAGGTGAGCCACAAGTCCGGACGCCGTCGGAACCGCGTGTGCCAATGCCGCCAGCGTAAACGTTCGCAAATCCGCGCGCCAGAAAGTAATCATTTAAACTGTAATTGCTGTCATCTGTTGCGTTTAATTCAGTTGTCATACTTGTGCCATTAACGGCGCGAGGTTGAGGAAGCGGTGCAGTGGTTGGCGTTTGGGTTAAATCAGCTAAGTTTGGTTGTTGAACGGGTTTAGTCGCAATTGTAGTATCAACATTGTGCAAATCAGCATCGACGTCGTTAATCCCCTTATAGTAAGGACTGGCAGTGTAGAGTGCCGGAATTTTTAAGCCCGCTTCAGTTTCGCGTGGTCTGAAGATAGTCGTTTCTAATAAGTCGCGTTGGCCGTCTTGATCAGTATCTAGGCTCGATTCAACATAAACGACTTCTCGAATTAAATGGCTGGTATCGAAAACGGGTTGTACCTTACCATTGAAGATGAGAAATTGGGGCTGATCACTTTGCCAGTCTGCAAAAAAACCACGGTTAGCCAATTGATCCAGATAAAGTAACCCAGTTTGGCTACGCGTCGTTAATAGGAGATAAAGGGCTTCGATGAAAGTGGTCTGATCAAATGCCGCTTGATCGATAAATGGGAGTTTTGTGGCGGCCATAAAAGCAGTGGGTTGATCAAGTTCAAAATCGGTTGTCATTTCAAAACCCAAGAGTTGGAGGACGACATTATAGAAGACAACTTGATCGAATGAAGTATCAATGGTTTCAAGGTAGGCGGTTAGATTTAATTCGGTTGTGGCTTGTAATAAACTAAGTTGCCCGCTCTGGGTTGATTGACTATGTGCTTCTGGGAACAGCCGTTGAAAAATATCTTGGGCAAGGACTTGGAAGGGGAGCTGGGTGAAATCCTTTGGGAGTAAATGAATGCGCTGTAATTCCGTAATTTGTTCAGATTGAGATTTAGTTAAGCGTGCAAACTGATTTAATTGCATGTTTTTTCCTCATTTCTGCGAATTTTAATTGACAGTGACTACTTCAATTACTTATAATATAGCATGTTGTACGGTATTCTGACAGCAAAAACCGTCAATCAATGAGGTCATAGTAGCTCAGCTGGATAGAGCAACGGTCTTCTAAACCGTAGGTCGCGAGTTCGAATCTCGCCTGTGACATTCAATAATTCTTGGAGACATCTAATTTCGCACATTGCTTGCGAGGTTAGGTGTTTTTTTAATGATGGAGTGAATGTAAAATGCAAGATTATTTAAAAGCGCATCAAACATGGTTAGTTGATTTTTATCAACAACGGAATTGGTATCGATTTTCACCATTAATTCGGTTGAACTTCTTGAGTGAAGAACTTGGGGAATTGTCACGGGCCGTTAGAACGATTGAACTTGGGCGTGATCACCCAGGGAAAAAAGTTAAAAACGACGTTGAAAAGCAAGCTAACTTAAAAGAGGAGTTAGCCGATTGCTTCGACCAACTGCTCATTATCTGTTCGAAATATGAAATTGAGCCTGAGGAATTGATGGCACTTAGCGAGGCAAAGTTTACAAAACGGTTCGAAAATGATTAGAAATTAAATATTTAAATAAAAAGTTTATGCGCTTTAAAGCCTATTTTAATAGCCTTTTGCGAATGAATTGCGAGCGATTTAGTCGATAGTTTTGGGATGCGGGTTGCTAATTAGAAAATGCCATGCTATACTGTTCAAGTAATCAAATTTTGAAACGTAATTTGAGTTTTGGATGCACAATACCTTCCTCTTTTACCTATCAATAATTTATTGCAACAAAAAACGTACATTGATATGTATCAGGAGGAAATTATTATGAACAACGGCACAGTAAAATGGTTTAACGCAGACAAAGGTTTTGGTTTTATCACTGGTGAAGACGGCAAAGACGTATTTGCTCACTTCTCAGCTATCCAAGGTGACGGTTACAAGTCATTAGACGAGGGCCAAGCAGTATCATTTGATGTTGAAGACAGCGACCGCGGTCCTCAAGCAACAAACATCGTTAAACTTTAATATTTGTGCCCCGCATCCGCGGGGTTTTTTTATACAATCAAATAAGTAAGGACCTGAGACAAAAACTGTCTCAGGTCCTTTTTTAGTTTAGTGGAAAATAATATTCTCATGTTGCCACTAATGATAAGCGATTTTATAGTCTCAATTACTCTGTTAAATACTGTAACAAATGCTTTTCGGCATTATCATAGTTGTATTGCCGAGCATTGAGTAACACCAAGTTGCGATCATTATCAAAAAAATTACCGGTGCTCTGCGTTAGATCGGGATGGAGTGCTAAGTATTTTCCAACTGGCACTTCAGTATGCAGCAATGTTTGGGAATAATGCGGTAGCTCATCCGTGACATTCCCTGGGAAAAATGAATTGACCGTAATCTCTTTTTCGGCCAGAAGATAACTGAGAAAGAGGGTTAATAAAGCTTTATGGGTTAATAACCACCTTGCACGTTGTAAAGTAGTCTCCTGTTCTTCGCAAATGCTGAGTTGTTGAATGATTTGCGGATCACCGGTTACGATAAGGACGCGACCGCCAGTTAATCGGTCTGCTAAGCCCATTGTTAGCTGATAATGGGGGACTAAATTAGCCTTAATATTTTCTTCTGTTGAGCTGGGGAAAACACCGGCAGTGTGCACTAGAACGTGTATTTTATCCACTTTATATTTGATGCTTGCCAGTGCTTGGTTGCGTCCTGATTTGGTCGCTAAATCGGCTTGGATAAAAAAGGCCGCTTTTCCAAGTTGGGCCACAGAAGCCCGGCCTTTTTCCGCATCCTGTCCAATGATAATGACTTGATGGCCTTCTGCAATGAGATCTTTGGCAATGCGATAGCCAATCCCAGATGTCCCACCGGTTATGACAATATCCATATGTGACAGTCCTTTCTTTTTCAAATTATTATTTAAGTTGATTGATTTAGAAATGAGTGCATGAGATAGCTATTAAGTGCTTTCGTTAATTAACTTAGGGTCAGTATATATTAGGCTTTTTAGAGATGCCAATTCTTTAACTCGAATTCGTGCACCATCGACGGTACTATAGCTATTAACTATATGTCTTTTGTTTAGGCAGTTAAATTGTCAAGGTCCTATTGGGTTCAGTATGATGAACATATAATTAGGATTCGCATTCATTTCATTAATAGGAGGGTGTTGCTAAATGATTACAACGTATAAGAAAATTTTAGTCGGGGTCGATGGATCTGACTTAGCGAACAAGGCATTTATGGAAGCTGTTGAAGTTGCGAAAAGAAATGATGCTGAGCTTTATGTGGCTCACATTATTCCAAGTACAGTCTATGTTTCACCGGACGCTAGTGTCTATGCCAAGATGACGGCGATGGAAAAAGATCGTGTGAAGGAGCAACTAGCGGCTAATATTCGTTACGCGAATAATCATGGGCTAACGAAGGTCACCCCGATTCTGGAAGTCGGCTCACCGAAAAAAGAAATTGCGATTCGCATTCCTGAAGAATATGGGATTGATTTAATCATGTTGGGGATTACGGGGAAAGGGGTCATTGAACGAATGATGATGGGATCGGTTGCCCAATATGTTAGTGCCCATGCTGCAACGAATGTTTTATTAGTTAAATAAGAACGTCTGGTTCCAAAAAAGCGGTCACGACATTTTTTGTCGCGACCGCTTTTTTGCGTGTGGTTAGATGACAATAATGTCACTGTTCAAATCCAAAAGCGTATTGTACATTAATATTGTAATAAATTAATGGATAGATTAGAAATTTCGGAGGGACAGTTGATGTCAAAAAAAGGGCGTCAAATTGGTGGTGTCATTGGTATTATGGTCATATTCGGTCTGGTAGCGGGCGGAATTGTGGTTCAGCGACAACATCACCAACGAGAAGTAAAAATCGCGCAACAACAAGCCAAGATTAAGCGCCAACGACAAGCGCAAGAAGCAAAGAAACAGCGCGAATCACAAAAAGTCGCTGCTGCTAAAGCAAAGGAAGAACGACTTAAAGCAGAAAGCCAACCGACAATTGTTGCAGAACAAGCGTTAGATGACTACTTAAAGCAAATTGGCTTTTCAGGTACCGCGTTAATTGTCCGCGATAAGCAAGTTTTGTTGGATAAGGGGTACGGCAGTGCTAATCGGGCCAAGCAGTTGGTGAATACGCCAGATACGCTATATGCGATTGGTTCAACTGAAAAAGCGTTGATTGCAACGAGTTTATTGCAGTTACAAGAACAAGAAAAGCTAAACGTCAACGATCCAATCAGTCGGTACCTCCCGGACTTTCCGAATGGGCAGCAGATTAAACTGACTGATTTTTTACATCATACATCAGGCATTGTCGGTCGGGACCAAGATAATCAGATGAAGACTCTCGACCAATTAATCGAAGAAATTATTAAAAATGGGATTAAGGAACAACCGGGCAAGTGGCACTATATGGATGCGAACTATATTGTGCTGACGAAGGTTTTGGAAAAAGTGAGTCATCAAGATTACAAAACGTATCTAAAAGAAAAAATTCTAAAACCAAGTAAAATGGCGCACACTGGTTTCATGACGGATCAATATTCGCGATTACCAGCGGCTTCCATTGGCTATCTGGCAAATGGCGCTGCGGGACAACTCCCCAATTTCACGCAACTACCAGGGGTCGGAGATATGTATATGACGGCGACTGATATGTACCGTTTTGACCGCGCGTTGTGGACTGGAAAATTAATTAATGAACAGAGTAAGGCTCAAATGTTCCAACCAGGGAGTACGTCCCACTATGGAATGGGCTTTTACAATGATCCAGCACTCATTATTAACCGTGGTTATTTGTCAGGCTGGAATGTGTCGAACGGATTTAGCCACGGTGGTCGAATCTATATCGTGTTATTTTCAAACGAAAAGAACGAAAAGGTTTCGCTCAGCAAGATGAACGGTGAATTATATACTAAAATAACTGCAACGATTTAAGTAAAAAAACGGGTTTAATGATTCAGATGAAGGACTTTAATTAGTGTTGATCTGAGATTATTGACCCGTTTTTTAATTTTGGATGTGCTACAAATGCCGAATTGGTAAGGATGTTAAATTGTGTAAAATTTAATTTGGGAAAAACGCTTTCTTTTTGGACATCGGTAATCTATAATAGTTTTCGAGGAAACGTTTTCCTAACATTGTTGTTAAAGGAGGATTAAGATGACTGAAAAATACATTTTGGCGATTGATGAGGGAACAACCAGTACTCGTTCAATCATTTTTGATCACAATGGTCAAAAAGTCGCCGATGCACAGCGTGAATTCCCCCAGTACTTCCCCGAACCGGGCTGGGTAGAACATAATGCAAACGAAATTTGGAACGCTGTTTTATCGACGATTGCAAACGCTTTTATATCATCGGGGATTCAACCCCATCAAATCGCGGGGATTGGGATTACCAATCAACGTGAAACAACTATTATTTGGGATAAGGAAACTGGTTTACCAATTTATAATGCGGTTGTTTGGCAATCAAGACAAACAAATGACATTGCCGAACAATTGAAGAAAGATGGGCATGAAGAATTATTCCATCAAAAGACGGGGCTATTAATTGATGCTTACTTCTCAGCGACTAAGATTCGTTGGATTTTGGATCAAGTGCCAGGTGCACAAGAACGAGCCGAAAAGGGCGAACTCCTCTTTGGAACCATCGATACTTGGATTACATGGAAGTTAACAGGTGGCGCTTCACACGTTACCGACTATACAAATGCAAGTCGGACAATGTTGTTTAACATTCACGATTTGGATTGGGACGACGAAATCCTCAAGATTTTAAACATTCCACGGGCCATGTTACCTGATGTTCGGTCAAACTCTGAAATTTATGGTGAAACAGCACCTTATCATTTCTATGGTAGCACGGTACCAATTTCAGGGATGGCAGGGGATCAACAAGCCGCATTATTTGGTCAATTAGCTCTCCAACCAGGGATGGTTAAGAACACCTATGGGACAGGTTCATTTATTGTGATGAATACTGGCGAAAAACCAACAATGTCAGCAAACAACTTGCTAACGACAATTGGTTATTCAATCAATGGTAAAGTCAACTATGCACTTGAAGGCTCAGTCTTCGTTGCTGGTTCAGCCATTCAATGGTTGCGTGATAGTATGCAACTGGTTGAAAAATCATCAGATTCAGAAGCAGCCGCTAAGGCTTCAACCAGTTTAAATGAAGTTTATGTTGTGCCTGCCTTTACAGGTTTGGGTGCACCATACTGGGACTCAGAAGCACGTGGTTCAATTCTAGGGATTACGCGTGGGACGAATCGACAAGACGTTATTAAGGCAACACTGCAATCATTAGCTTATCAAACTCGGGATGTCGTTCAAACCATGCAAAAAGATACTGGCATTGATATCAAAGTGCTCCGCGTTGACGGTGGTGCTGCAAACAACAACTATTTAATGCAATTCCAAGCAGATATTTTGAATAGCTCGATTGAAAAGGCAGCTAATTTAGAAACAACTGCAATGGGGGCTGCATTTTTGGCTGGTTTAGCAGTTGGTTTCTGGCAAGATACAGACGAATTGGCGCATATTTTCTCAGTTGGGCAACGTTTCGAACCAGAAATGTCTGAAGAAGAACGGGAAGATCTCTATGCTGGTTGGCAACAAGCAGTTGAAGCAACAAAGGTTTTCAAACATCGACCATATAAAATGCGTGAATGAGGAGGATTATAATGACATTTTCATTAGAAGGACGTCAACAAGTAATTAATAACTTAAAGAACGAACAACTTGATTTATTAGTAATCGGTGGCGGGATCACTGGTGCTGGGGTTGCTATTCAAGCGGCTACATCAGGCATCAAAACCGGTTTGATTGAAATGCAAGATTTTGCTGAAGGGACTTCATCACGTTCAACGAAGTTAGTTCACGGTGGTATCCGTTATTTAAAGACTTTCGACGTTGGGGTTGTTGCAGATACTGTTAGTGAACGGGCCGTTGTTCAAGGGATTGCACCTCACATCCCACGGCCTACACCAATGCTTTTACCAATCTATGATGAACCTGAAGCAACTTACGACATGTTTAGTGTCAAGATTGCCATGGATTTATACGATAAATTGGCAGGGGTAACTGGTACACAATATGCCAACTATACAATTGATCGTAAAGAAGTACTCCAACGCGAACCTGGCTTGAAGTCAGACCGTTTGATGGGTGCTGGTGTTTATTTAGATTTTGTCAATAATGATGCGCGCTTAGTCATCGAAAATATTAAAGAAGCTGACGAATTAGGTGCATCAATCGCAAGTCACGTTAAAGCAGTCGGAATGACTTATGATGCAAACGGTCGCGTAAATGGTTTGAAAGCACACGATGAATTAACGGATGAAACATTCGATATTCATGCCAAATTAGTCATTAATACTGCTGGCCCTTGGGTGGATAAAGTAAATGCTTTAAACACGGAAGTCAAAGCACAAGAAACACTTCGTCCTACTAAAGGGATTCATTTAGTTGTTGATAGTAGTCGTTTATCAGTGCCACAACCAACTTACTTCGATTCAGGCTTACATGATGGTCGGATGATTTTCGTTGTGCCACGCGAAGGTAAGACGTACTTCGGGACAACTGATACTGATTACACAGGCGATTTCAAACACCCACGTGTTGAACAAGCAGACGTTGATTACCTCTTAAAAGCAATCAACAATCGCTATCCTAGCGTTAATATCGCTTTAAACGATATTGAAGCTAGCTGGGCAGGTTTACGACCATTAATTTCTAATAACGGTAGCTCCGATTATAACGGTGGTGGTGCTAATAGCGGTAAGGTTTCAGAAGAATCATTCAACAACTTAATCAAGACAGTTGATGATTACGAAAACAAAACAGCTGCTCGTGCAGATGTTGAAAAAGCAATCAGTCAATTAAGAACGGCGCATGCTGAAGAATCAGTCAACCCATCACAAGTTTCTCGTGGTAGTGATTTGAAAGTGGCTGAAAACGGCTTAATCACTTTATCAGGTGGTAAGATTACTGATTATCGTAAGATGGCAGCCGGTGCGCTTGAATTAATCCGGGATATCTTGAAGAAAGATTTCAATGAAACAGTTCGTGAAATCGATTCTAAGAAATTACAAGTTTCAGGTGGGCACTTCGATCCAAATAACGTGGATGATACCCTTAAATTCTATGCAAAAGTTGCGATGAACAAAGGGATTGATGAAGAAGATGCGATTGATTTAGCAAACCGCTTCGGTTCAAACGTCAGCCGGGTTGTTTCATACGCGGACCAAGGTGCTGCTGAAGGCTTGAACTTGAAAGAAACAATCAGCTTAAGATACTCAGTTAACGAAGAAATGACATTAACACCAGTTGATTATCTTTTAAGACGGACAAACTTCATCTTATTCCACAATGATCAATTAGCAGCCATCAAACAACCAGTTGTTGATGAAATGGCGCGTTTATTGAACTGGGACGACGCTGAAAAAGCACGTCAAACAGAATTATTGGATTCAGCAATTGCTGAAGCACAATTAGACTATTTAAAATAGGACTTAACTTGGAGGAAATCTCATGGAACATTCAATAATGGTTCAGGCGCTTGGTGAACTTGTTGGGACGTTTATCCTTGTTCTTTTAGGGGATGGCGTTGTAGCGGGCGTTAGCTTAGCAAAAACAAAAGCCAACGGTGCTGGCTGGGTTGCTATCACGCTTGGTTGGGGCTTTGCGGTTACTTTAGGGGTATATACCTCTGCATTTATGGGACCTGCACACTTGAACCCAGCGGTGACGATTGCTTTTGCAATGATTGGCAAGACCCCTTGGGCAGCGGTGGTACCATTCATTATCGCCCAAATGATTGGGGCGTTCTTAGGCGCAGTTGTCGTTTGGATTCAATACTATCCACATTGGCAAGCTACTAAAGATCAAGCAGCAATCTTAGGCACTTTTGCAACTGGCCCTGCGATTCGCAGCCCATTTGCCAATTTAATGAGTGAATTGATTGGGACATTCGTCTTAATCTTCGCTTTATTAGCATTAACACGTGGTGAATTAACAGCCGGTTTGAACCCATTAGTGGTTGGGGTGGTTATCACAGCAATCGGTCTATCACTTGGTGGGACGACTGGTTACGCGATTAACCCGGCTCGAGATTTAGGCCCACGGATTGCCCATGCAGTCTTGCCGATTGCCAACAAGGGTGATTCAGACTGGTCATACAGCTGGATCCCAGTTGTCGGTCCAATCATCGGTGGGATTTTAGGTGCATTACTCTTCGTTGTATTGCCATAACGATAAAAAAACGATTAACCAACAGGTTAATCGTTTTTTTTTGTGTATTTATGATTTAAATACGAATTATTAAATGTATTTATGTAAAATAGTTCGTGAAATATTTTGACATATCAGATGAAGATTGTTAGAATCAAAGCATAATCAACAACGAGAAAGTGGGCAAAGAATATGAGTGATGTGGCACTTGTTATGGGCTCTATATCAGATTGGGGAACAATGGAACAGACCGCTTCTGTATTATCGGAGTTGGGCGTGAGTTATACGAAACAGATTATTTCTGCTCATCGGATGCCGGATGAAATGTTCGCCTTTTCAAAAGAAGCACAGGCGAACGGGTATCGTGCGATTATTGCTGGTGCGGGTGGTGCCGCACATTTGCCGGGGATGATTGCTGCCAATACAGTCTTACCAGTCATTGGCGTGCCAATTCAAAGTAAGGCACTTAGTGGGCTGGATTCTTTATTATCAATTGTGCAAATGCCAGGTGGCGTACCAGTGGCGACGGTTGCGATTGGTAAAGCGGGGGCCGTTAACGCTGGTATTTTAGCGACACAGATTTGTGGCTTGCAGGTCCCAGCTTATCAAGTGGCACTGCAACAGTATCAAGCACGGATGCATGCAAAGGCGGTGGCAAGTAATGCAGACTTTGACTAACCAAATTTTACCAGGGCAAACGATTGGGATTGTTGGTGGCGGTCAGTTAGGTCAGATGATGACATTAGCGGCTAAAGAGATGGGGTTTGCAGTGATTATCTTAGATCCGCAGGCAGACTGTCCAGCCGGACAAGTCGCGGATGATCAAATTGTGGCAGCTTATGATGATCAGGCACAAATTATGATGTTAGCGCAACGTGTCGATGTGTTGACATATGAATTTGAAAACGTCGATGCTAAGACGATTGAAGCTGCCCGAGAATATACATGGATTCCTCAAGGGACGAAGGCGCTACGGATTGCTCAAGACCGATTGTTGGAGAAACAATTTCTTGTTGACCAACAGCTACCACATGCCACCTTTGAGATTGTAACGACCCCTACAGAATTAATACCAGCTGTTAAAAAAGTTGGTTTTCCTTGTATCTTGAAGATCACGCGCGGTGGATATGATGGTAAAGGACAAGTCATTCTACGGTCCGCAATGGATATGGAGGTGGCTCAACGGTTGTTAACCGCTAGTGTTTGTGTATTAGAAGCGATGGTCCATTTTGATCAAGAAATTTCGGTCATAATTAGTCAGAATTCAGCTGGGCAACAAGCCGTTTTTCCCGCAATCGAGAATCAACACCGAGATAACATTTTACATATCAGCATCTGCCCGGCGCGCATTTCAGCGGCGTTAGCGGCACAAGCGGAATCGGTTGCGGCAAAAATTGCCACGCAGATTGAATTAGTCGGCACGTTAGGTGTCGAGTTTTTTGTCGGCCATGACGGGCAACTCTACGTTAATGAGATTGCACCGCGGCCGCATAATTCAGGTCATCTAACGATTGAAGCGTGTGACTTTTCTCAATTTGCAACCCACATTCGGGGCGTCTGCAACTGGCCACTCCAAACACCACAATTGTGGCAATCAGCGGTAATGGTCAATATTCTTGGGCAGCACTGGCAAGCAGCGCTAACAGCCAGTCGGCAGTCAGCAGATTGGCATTATCACGACTATGGCAAAGTGGTTCAAAAGGTCAACCGCAAGATGGGCCACGTCACGTTATTAACGCCGGCTGTTGATGAAACGTTAACGGCAATTAAAAAGACTAAAATTTGGGACTAGAGGGGACGCTAATAAATGATTGAACGGTATACAAATCCTGAAATGGGTGCGATTTGGACGGACCAGAATAAATATGAGGCATGGCTGGTAGTTGAAATTTTAGCGGATGAGGCTTGGTCAGAACTCGGACACATTCTGGCTGAAGATGTTGCGAAAATTCGTGCCAATGCGATGTTCTCAATTCCACGGATCTTAGAAATCGAACAGGAAACGCGGCACGATGTTGTCGCCTTCACCAGAGCAGTTTCTGAATCACTTGGAGATGAACGCAAGTGGGTCCACTATGGTTTAACATCGACCGATGTGGTGGATACGGCGTATGGTTATTTGTTGAAACAAGCCAACGCCATTTTGCGGGCCGATATCGATGCGCTATTGGCGGTGATTGCCAAACAAGCCAAACGTTACCAAGATACGGTCATGATGGGCCGAACGCATGGTGTTCACGCTGAACCAACGACGTTTGGGTTGAAGCTAGCACTATGGTATTCGGAATTAAAACGACATAAGGCACGTTTTGAAGAAGCTGCAAAAGGCGTTGAAGCCGGTAAAATTAGTGGGGCGGTGGGCACGTTTGCCAATATTCCACCGTTTGTCGAAGCCTATGTGTGCGAACATTTAGGAATTCGCGCCCAAGAAATCTCAACACAAGTCTTACCACGGGACTTGCATGCTGCCTACGTGGCTGAAATGGCGTTACTAGCAACTTCAATCGAGAAGTTTGCGACTGAAATTCGGGGTCTCCAAAAATCTGAAACCCGCGAGGTCGAAGAATTTTTCGCGAAAGGCCAAAAAGGCTCATCAGCAATGCCCCATAAACGGAATCCGATTGGTTCTGAAAATATTACGGGCTTGGCACGCGTGATTCGCGGACACATGGTAACGGCGTATGAAGACGTTGCACTCTGGCATGAACGTGATATTTCGCATAGTTCTGCCGAACGCATCATCTTACCGGATACTACGATTTTGTTGGATTATATGCTTCGACGGTTCACCAAAATTATGACGGACTTGACAGTCTTCCCAGAAAATATGAAGCGTAATATGGGGCGGACTTTCGGGTTGATTTACAGCCAACGGGTTCTTTTGAAGTTAATCGATCATGGGCTTTCGAGAGAAGCGGCTTATGACTTGATTCAACCTAAAACGGCCCAAGCTTGGGATCAACAAACTGATTTCAGACCGTTGTTAGAAGCGGATGACCGGATTATGAATGTGTTGACGCCCGCTGATTTAGACGACGCGTTTGATTACCATTACCATATTCGCCGCGTCGCAGAAATCTTTGACCGCGTTGGTTTGGGCGAATAATGATGAAAACTTTGAAATGAGGTTATTTCAAAGTTTTTTTACACCCTAATGTAACGCGAACGATTATTTTAATTTTAAATAAAATGTATGTTATTTGGAGGAATTCAAGCATGAGTGAGACGTTGTTTTATTCTGGAAAAGCGAAAGATGTTTTTACAACTGACGACCAAAATGTGTTGAGAATGGTCTATAAGGACCAAGCAACGGCGTTAAATGGCAAACGCAAGGAACAGATTACGGGAAAAGGATTATTGAATTATCAGATTTCGAAATTAATTTTCAAATACTTGATGGCAAATGGTATTGAAACGCATTTAATCGAGAATATTTCAGCAACTGAACAGCTCGTCAAGAAAGTGACGATTGTGCCCCTAGAAGTAGTATTGCGCAACGTGGTGGCAGGGAGTTTTGCCCATAAGTTTGGTCAAGCACCGGGCAAACGATTGGCTACGCCGATTATCGAATACTATTACAAAAATGATGCACTAGATGATCCAGCCATCAATATTTCGCAAGCCACCGCGCTTGGAATTGTGACACCGGCGGAAATTGAAGTGATTGAAAAACAAACTAAGCAGATCAACCAGCTGCTAATCGATTTATTCGACCGTGCGGATATCGATTTAATCGACTTTAAGTTGGAATTTGGCCGGTATGACGGTCGCTTGATTTTGGCGGATGAATTTTCCCCAGATAACTGCCGTCTGTGGGATCAAACGACGCATGAATCGCTAGATAAGGATGTTTTCCGCTGGAACAAAGGGGATTTAGTATCGGTGTACGATGTCGTATTACGACGATTAGAAAAAATTTTAGGGGGTTCTACAGATGTTTAATGTGCGTGTGCAAGTGACTTATAAAGATTCGGTGCTAGATCCACAAGGCCAGGCTGTCCAAAAAGCTATCGAACGACTTGGCTTTGATGGTGTGAGCGGCATGCGCATTGGCAAGTCCTTTGAAATGCAAGTGGCTGGCGATGACCAAGCCGCAGTTGAAAAAAAGGTCGCACAAATCTGTGATCAACTCTTAGCCAATCCTAATATGGAACAATACCACTACGACATACAAAAGGTGGCGACGAATCAATGAAATTTGCCGTATTAGTTTTCCCAGGTTCCAATTGTGACGCTGATTTATATCATGCAATTGAAGATGTTTGTCATGAAAACGCTGAGTATGTCCCGTACACAGCAACTAGCTTGGCAGGTTTTGATACCGTATTAGTGCCCGGGGGCTTTTCATACGGCGATTATTTACGCAGTGGTGCGATTGCCAAGTTGGCACCGATTATGACGGCAGTTAAGACGTTTGCGGCTGCTGGTAAACCGGTTATCGGTATTTGCAACGGGTTCCAAATTTTAACGGAACTCGGGTTATTACCAGGCGCTCTTTTGCCGAATCGACAAACCCATTTTATCTGTGACACAGTCGCGTTGAACGTGACCAATGCCGGTACGATGTTCACCCAACACTATATGCCGAACGAACAAATTCGGTTGCCGATTGCTCATGGTGAAGGGAATTATTATTGCGATGCAGAGACACTGGAACGGTTAAAAGTGAACCACCAAATTGCATTTACTTATCAAAATGATGTGAATGGTAGTTTAGCAAATATTGCGGGCGTTACGAATGAAGCCGGCAATGTCTTAGGGATGATGCCCCATCCAGAACGCGCAGTCGAAACCTTATTAGGTAGCGATGATGGGCAACGTTTATTTGCAGCATTAATCACATCGATTCGAAAAGGAGGGCAATAACCGTGTTAAAGCAACCAACAGCGGCAGAAATCCAAGCCACCAAGCTTTATCAGCAATGGGGGTTATCAGATGATGAATATGAATTGATTCGTACTAAAATTCTAAAACGGTTGCCGAATTATACGGAGACCGGGTTATTTTCAGTGATGTGGAGTGAACATTGCTCATATAAAAATTCGAAGCCGGTTTTGAAAAAATTTCCAACAAGTGGTCAGCACGTGTTGCAAGGCCCAGGTGAAGGCGCTGGGATTTTGGATATTGGCGATGGTCAAGCAGTGGTCTTTAAAGCTGAAAGCCATAACCATCCCTCAGCAGTCGAACCCTATGAAGGGGCGGCCACCGGTGTCGGCGGTATTATTCGGGATATTTTTTCGATGGGCGCGACGCCGATTGCGCTTTTGAACAGTCTGCGCTTTGGTGAATTGACGGATGACCACACGAAATACCTTGTTCAAGAAGTTGTGGCTGGAATCGGCGGGTACGGTAATTGTATCGGGATTCCAACGGTCGGTGGTGAAATCGGATTTGATCCATGTTATCAGACCAATCTACTCGTCAACGCGATGTGCGTTGGTGTCATCGACCAAAAGGATATTCAGCAAGGTAAAGCGCGTGGTGCTGGCAATAGTGTGTTCTACGTCGGGGCTAAAACCGGCCGCGATGGGATTCACGGGGCCACTTTTGCATCGGATGAATTTGCAGATGGCAAGGCGACCCAACGATCAGCAGTCCAAGTGGGTGATCCGTTTATGGAAAAACTATTGATGGATGCTTGTTTGGAATTAATTTTGAAGCATCCAGATTGGCTAGTCGGCATCCAGGATATGGGTGCGGCGGGCTTAGTTTCTTCAACAGCGGAAATGGCTGAAAAGGCAGGTACTGGGATGATTCTTAATCTTGACCTTGTGCCACAACGAGAAACAGAGATGTCCGCTTATGAAATCATGCTTTCTGAATCGCAAGAACGGATGGCGCTTTGTGTTAAAGCTGGTCATGAAACAGATGTGGTTACCTTGTTTGAACGATATGATCTGGATGCGGTCCGGATTGGTGAAGTGACTGAGAGTCAACAATATCAATTGTGGCATGGTGGGCAATTAGTGGCCGATTTGCCAGTGGCGGCTTTAACGAGTGATGCGCCGATTTATCATAAAGCACAAACTGAACCAGCACGCATCGCTGAATTTAAAGCGATGGCGCCTTATCAGCCGGTGATTAATGATGTTAAACGAACATGGCTCGATTTATTGGGCCAATCCACGATTGCTGACAAACGCTCGCTATACAGCCACTATGATGCACAAGTGAAGACCAATACCGTCGTTTTACCAGGAAGCAATGCGGCGGTCGTCCGAATTCGTGGGACTAAAAAAGCGCTCGCGATGACGACGGATTGTAACGGGCGTTACTTATACCTCGATCCAAAAGTCGGTGGGCAAATGGCAGTTGCCGAAGCAGCACGGAATATCGTTGCGGCAGGGGGCCAACCACTGGGAATTACGGATTGTTTGAACTACGGCAATCCGGAAAAGCCAGAGGTATTCTGGGAATTTGATCAAAGTGCCCAAGGAATTGCGGCGGCCTGCGAGGTTTTCGATACGCCGGTCATCTCTGGTAATGTTTCTTTTTATAACGAATTCAATGGCGAAGCGATTTATCCAACACCGATGATTGGGATGGTCGGTTTGATTCGAGATACAGCCGACATCACGACGCAAGATTTTAAGTCAGCGGGGGATTTAATCTACCTCGTTGGCCAGACGGATACGAATTTAGCGGGTTCGGAACTCCAAAAGATGTTGACGGGCAAAGTTGCAGGACGATTAAGCGGCTTTTCGTTAGCCACTGAAAAAGCGAGTCAAGATTGCGTCTTAGCAGCGATTCAAAAGGGCTGGGTGACTAGCGCACATGATTTATCAGAGGGTGGTTTTGCGGTTGCGTTAGCCGAAATGACTTTTAAAGAACAACTCGGCTGCCGCGTGCAAGTCCCCCTTAATCAACAACAGTTATTTGTTGAAACGCAATCCCGCTTTATCATCACGGTTCGGCCAGAAAATCAGACGGCGTTTGAAGCGTTCTGTCAAGATCAGGCGCAATTAATTGGGACGGTCTCGGCCACGCCAATTATGCAAGTGCAAACGACTGAATCAACTGTTGAGTTATCGGTGACTGAAGCAAAGTTAAGTTGGGAGACGGCGATACCATGTCAAATGAAATAAAAAGTTTAAATGAAGAATGTGGTGTTTTTGGGATTTGGGGTAGTCCAGAAGCAAACCAAATGACTTATTTTGGCTTGCATAGTTTGCAACATCGTGGGCAAGAAGGTGCCGGTATTGTCACTAATGATCACGGGCACTTAATGGGTTATCGCAATCGTGGTTTGTTGGCGGATGTTTTCCGCAAACCGGAGCACTTAACCCAACTAACCGGGGACGCGGCAATCGGTCATGTCCGTTATGCGACCGCTGGTAGTCACGGTTTAGAAAATATTCAGCCGTTCCTATTCGATTTTGCAACCGATCAATTCGCACTTGCACACAATGGTAATTTAACCAACGCGGTCACACTGCGCCGCATGCTTGAACAATCGGGGGCCATCTTAAAATCGAGCTCTGATTCTGAAATTCTGATGCATCTGATTCGACGTGCAGAAGGGCCTGATTTGCACGCGCAAATTAAGACGGCCCTTCAACAAATTCGTGGGGGCTTTGCCTACCTATTATTAACGCAAGATTCATTGATTGCGATGCTTGATCCCAACGGCTTTCGACCACTCTCGATTGGACGTTTAGCAAACGGGGGCTACGTTGTGGCCAGTGAAACCTGTGCGCTCAATACCGTTCAAGCAACTTTTATCCGAGATGTGCAGCCAGGCGAAATTGTGACGATTGATGCGGACGGGTTACATTCTGACTTCTTCACAACCGAAACCACGCATTCAATCTGTTCAATGGAATATATCTACTTTGCTCGCCCGGATTCTGATATCTGTGGGATTAACGTCCATGCGGCCCGCAAACGAATGGGGAAACAGTTAGCACGTGAAACCGCAGTTGAGGCGGATATGGTAATTGGGGTGCCGAATTCATCGTTATCGGCCGCTAGTGGCTATGCCGAGGAAAGTGGTTTGCCGTATGAAATGGGCCTCGTTAAAAATCAATACGTGGGGCGGACGTTCATTGAACCAACGCAAGCCCTTCGTGAACAAGGGGTAAACCGCAAACTCGCCGTGGTTAAAAGTGTTGTGGCTGGTAAACGAATCGTTTTAGTGGATGACTCGATTGTGCGTGGGACGACCAGCAAGCACATCGTGAAACGTTTGAAAGAAGCGGGCGCATTATCCGTGCATTTGCGGATTGCGTCCCCACCATTGAAGTACCCTTGTTTTTATGGGATTGATATTCAAACACGTGATGAACTGATTGCCGCGCATCAAAGTATTGCTGAGATGTGTGCCACGATTGGCGCGGATTCACTTGGCTTTTTGAGTGAACAGGGATTAATCGACGCGATTGGGTTACAGCAAGATGCGCCGTATTCCGGATTATGTATGGCGTATTTCAACGGCGACTATCCAACGCCACTTTATGACTATGAAGCTGCCTATCAGGCAAGTTTAAAAGCAGATAAGGAGCAACAATCATGACAAATGCTTACCAAAAAGCCGGGGTGGATGTGACAGCCGGTTACGAAGTGGTTCGTCGGATTCAAAAGCAAGTCGGCGCAACCAATCAAAATATTGGTCGCTTCGGTGGTCAGTTTGCCTTAGCGATGGGGCAGTATGAAAATCCGGTGCTCGTTTCAAGTACCGATGGGGTCGGGACCAAGTTGATGGTTGCTTTTGCAGCTGATGCACACGCGACCATCGGGATTGATTGTGTCGCGATGTGTGTCAATGACATTGTTGCCCAAGGCGCTAAGCCACTTTATTTCTTAGATTACTTAGCGGCTGGTCAAACGCAGCCGGATAAGATCGAACAAATTGTCAGCGGCGTTGTTGCAGGCTGCCAAGCTGCTGACATGCTGTTAATCGGTGGTGAAACGGCCGAGATGCCGGGTATGTATGCTGAAAAACATTATGATTTAGCGGGTTTTGCAGTCGGAATTGCTGATCAAGCTCAATTAATTACTGGTGAAACGATTCAAACAGGGGATGTATTAATCGGAATCGCGTCCAGTGGGATTCATTCGAATGGCTACTCACTTGTGCGCCAAATTTTCTTCGAACAACATGGGTTGTCTGTCGACAGTTACTTACCCGAATTGCCTGGTCAGACACTCGGTGAATGGCTATTAACACCAACGCGGATTTATACACAAGCATGTCAGCCGTTGATCGAACAAGGCTTTATTAAGGGCGCGGCCCACATTACTGGTGGAGGCTTTATTGAAAATATACCGCGGATGTTGCCTGACAACGTGATGGCCGAAATTCAATTGGGAACATGGCCAAGCTTACCGATTTTTGCGGCACTTAAACAATATGGGCAATTGGATGCACTCGAGATGTATAACATTTTTAACATGGGGATCGGGATGGTCTTAGCCGTCGCACCAGAAAAAGCGGCACAAGTCCTCGCCCAATTGAACGCTGAACAAGAACAGGCTTACCGAATTGGGTCGGTTAAACCGCGACAAGAAAATGCAATAGAATTGGTGGGTTGATGAGATGAAAGTGGCGATTTTTGCTTCTGGAACGGGTTCTAACTTTGAAGTACTTGCAGATGATGACGCCTTAAAAAAAGCGGGCATGGAGATTATGAATTTAGTGTGTGACCAGCCGGGCGCACCGGTGATTGAAAAAGCGCGCCAACGAAATGTACCGGTGACGGTCATCCGCTTAAGTGACTATGATGATCGACAACACTATGAAGCAGCAATTGTCGCGCTGTTGGCACCGTTACAGTTGGATTATATATTGCTAGCGGGTTATATGCGGGTGATTACCCCAGTATTGTTGCATGCCTACCCACAACGGATTATCAATATTCATCCGTCGTTACTACCGGCCTTTTCTGGGTTACGAAGTATTGAACGGGCCTATGCGGCACAAGTGGCTGAAACGGGCGTTACGATTCACTACATCGATGAAGGTGTCGATAGCGGTCCGATGATTGTCCAAGCAAAAGTACCATTGTTGCCTGGCGATAGTTTAGCCGCATTGGAACAACGCGTGCACGATACAGAGCACGCGATTTATCCGCAAGTTGTTGCTGAATTAATTAAAAACCAAAATAGAAGGAGTAATTCAATCAATGAAAAGAGCGTTGGTCAGTGTTTCAGATAAAACAGGAATTATTGAATTTGCTAAAGGATTAGTAGCAGCTGGTTACGAGGTGATCTCAACAGGCGGGACATTCAAGGTATTACAAGAAGTGCAAGTACCAGTAATTGCGATTGATGAAGTCACTCATTTTCCAGAAATGTTGGATGGACGGGTTAAAACACTTCATCCCAATATTCATGGTGGCTTGCTTGCCAAACGCGACGAACCAACACACATGGCCGCTTTAGCAGCCCATGACATCCAGACAATCGATTTAGTTTGTGTCAATCTGTATCCTTTTAAAGAAACAATTCAAAAACCAGGGATTACTGAAGCGCAAGCTGTAGAACAAATTGATATTGGCGGACCTTCAATGTTGCGTTCTGCCGCTAAAAACTTCAAATCAGTGTACGTGGTCGTTGATCAACAAGATTACGCGCAAGTCCTCGAACACGTCGTCGATGAGGGGCAAGCTGCGGTTGATTACCGTCGTTATTTAGCAGCCAAGGCATTCCGCCACACGGCAGCTTATGATAGCTTAATTGCCGGTTATTTAACCGAAGCAGTCGGCATCGAATTCCCTGAAAAATTAACACGTTCATACGACTTTAAACAAGCGTTGCGCTATGGGGAAAATGCCCATCAAAAAGCAGCGTTCTATCAAAGCAGTTTACCAACGGCTTTCTCGATTGCCTCAGCGGTACAATTACACGGGAAAGAATTATCGTATAACAACATTAAAGATGCGGATGCGGCGGTTAAAGTGGTCGCAGAATTCAGCGAACCTTGTGTGGTTGCGATGAAACATATGAATCCGTGTGGCGTCGGCTTGGGTGCAACCATCTATGAAGCTTGGCAAAAAGCCTACGCGGCCGATCCAGTATCGATTTTCGGGGGGATCATTGCCTTGAATCGTGAAGTGGATGTTCAAACAGCCGAAGAATTACACAGTTTATTCTTAGAAATTATCATCGCACCAAGCTACACCCCAGAAGCGTTAGCCATTTTAGAAAAGAAGAAGAATTTACGCGTCATGACGCTTGATTTTGAGGCTGCTAAGCAAGCGGATCGCTTCGAAATGGTTTCTGTTTTAGGCGGCTTACTCGTGCAAGAACGTGATCGGGTGACTGATCAAGCATCTGAATTGAAGGTTGTGACGGACAAAACACCAACGGCTGATGAACAAGCTGCGATGTTATTTGCCCAACGTGTGGTTAAACACGTTAAGAGTAATGCCATCGTGGTCGCAACAAAGGACCAAACCCTCGGCATTGGTGCGGGGCAAATGAATCGGGTGGGCTCTGTGAAGATTGCAATCGAACAAGCGGAAGCCAATGGATTAAAAGCACCGTTCGTCTTAGCATCTGACGCCTTTTTCCCAATGGATGACAGCGTTGAATACGCCGCAGAACATGGTGTGACAGCTGTTATTCAACCTGGTGGTTCGATTAAGGATCAAGATTCAATCGACATGGCCAACCAAAAAGGAATCAGTATGGTGACGACTGGTCGCCGTCATTTCAAACACTAGCCAATAGGAGGCAAATCATGGATCTATTAGTAATCGGTAGCGGCGCGCGTGAACACACGATTGCGCGTGCGCTACAGCAGAGTTCAACTGTTGCAACGGTCTATTGTTTGCCGGGCAATCCGGGGATGCAATTGGATGGGATTAAAACAGTTGCGATTGAGATGACTGACTTTGTAGCGATGATTGCCTTTGTGCAGGCCAAAAAGGTCGCCTATACGATTGTTGGGCCTGAACAACCGTTAGTGGCTGGCGTAGTGGATGCTTTTCAAGACGCTGGATTAGCGATCTTTGGACCGCGTAAAGCAGCTGCGGCATTGGAAGGGTCTAAAACTTTCGCCAAAGAAATTATGGCGGCCGCGCATGTGCCAACGGCGGCTTATCAAGCCTATCAGACTGTCCAAGCGGCACTGGATGCCCTCGATGACGTTCGTTATCCCGTTGTGATTAAAGCGGATGGTTTAGCGGCTGGCAAGGGCGTCGTCATCGCTCAAAATGACGTGAGCGCGCGGCAAACTGTTCAGGCGTTCTTTGAACAGGGCGTGCCCCAGTTATTGATAGAAGATTATCTCGAAGGTGAAGAGTTCTCGCTGATGGCGTTGGTGGCGAATAATCGCGTCTATCCATTACCGGTTGCTCAAGATCATAAGCGCGCCTTTGACGGGGATCGTGGGCCTAATACAGGTGGGATGGGCGCTTATTGTCCAGTACCCCAGATTAGTGACCAATGCGTTGCAGAAGCGGTAACGACTATTTTAGAACCGATTGTGGCAACGATGGCTGAACGTCAAACGCCTTTTACCGGTGTCTTGTATGCGGGCTTAATTGCCACACAACACGGGGTGAAAGTGATTGAGTTTAATGTGCGCTTTGGTGATCCTGAAACACAAGTGGTGCTACCACGGATGACGGGCGACTGGGCCCAAGTTTTTGCACAATTATTGAAGGGGGAAACCCCAACGTTACAGTGGCAATTATCAGGCATTACGTTAGGTGTTGTGGTGGCTTCAGATGGTTACCCGACACAATCGACAACGCCGTTTGTTTTACCCACTTTGCAACAATTTGCAAAACGCAACAGCACATTTAGTTTCGCTAGTGTCGCAGAACAAGCCAATCAATTGGTCAGCGCTGGCGGGCGTTTGTACACCGCTAGTTATTCTGCTGAGACGCTAGGCCGAGCTAGTCAACAGGTCTATCGGGATTTAGCGCAACTCGCTTTATCGACGACTTTTTACCGGCAAGACATTGGATTTCGAACGCAAGTGAAATAACCGAGTATAAATGTTTGCTTACTTTTGATAAGAGAACTATGATAAAGGTATTCAATTATTGAAAGAAGGAATCTATCATGGGATATCATACAAGTGAAGCGGAAAATCCAATCGATATTTTAAACTTAGCGTCGTTAGAAGGACGCGTGAAAGAACGAATGGAAGCTGGCGCGTTTGGCTATATCCGTGGCGGTGCTGAAGACGAATGGACGATGGCTGCTAATACCAGTGCTTTCAATACTAAAAAAATAATGCCCCGTGTGTTAAAAGGCATCGATCATGCTGATTTACATACTAAATTATGGGATATTGATTTAAAAACGCCGATTATTCAAGCCCCCTCAGCAGCCCAAGGGTTAGCACATGAAAAAGGGGAAGTCGACACTGCTAAAGGGGTCGCAGCGGCTGGTTCGATTTTCTCAATTAGTACCTATGCCAATACATTGGTGGAAGATGCAGCCGCAGCGGCTCCTGATGCCCCCCAATTTTTCCAACTCTATATGAGTAAAGATGATCAATTCAATGAGTTCTTATTGAAAAAAGCCGTTAAGGCAGGTGTAAAAGCCATTATTCTCACCGTCGATTCAACATTGGGTGGTTATCGTGAAGCGGACATCGAGACGCAATTCCAATTCCCACTACCAATGCCTAATTTAGCAGCTTATAGTAATTCTGACGGTGCTGGGAAGGGCATCTCTGAAATTTATGCTGCCGCTAAACAAGGATTAGTACCAGAAGATATTCAAAAGATTAAACAAATCACAAATTTGCCAGTCTTTGTTAAAGGCATTCAATCACCAGTGGATGCTGAAATTGCCATTCAAGCTGGTGCAGATGGCATCTGGGTTTCAAATCACGGTGGGCGTCAATTAGATGGCGGGCCTGCTTCATTTGAAGTGTTGCCTTTAATTGCGCAACAAGTCGCAAAACGCGTCCCAATCGTTTTTGATAGTGGTATTCGCCGTGGTGAACATGTCTTTAAAGCACTCGCAAGTGGGGCTGATTTAGTGGCCATTGGTCGGCCAATTATTTATGGTTTAAATTTAGGTGGCGCCCAAGGGGTACAATCTGTTTTTGAACACTTAAACCATGAATTATCGATTACCATGCAGTTGGCTGGTACCAAGACAATTGATGAAGTGAAAGAAACAACCTTACTTGATTAATATGGTATACTGAGAGTCCTTGGCAGGGGCACTAAAAAAAGCGGTTCAACTCAATGATGAGTTGGACCGCTTTTTGACGTTAACCTAATTATTTAAGATGGGGGAGTTCAGCTAATAATAATTCGCTAGCGACTAATCCGAGTAGGCTGACAATAACGTACACCCAGTGAGAACCACTACCCCAGCTGAATAGATAAGCATCAACACCAACTAAAATGATAAAGAGCACGCAATTTGTGATTAAGCCGATTTTGAAAGTCAATTGACTAGCAATGACGGTGAATAAAACGATTGAAATGAAAATAATGAAGAATGCAGAAATCAAAGTGACGACCACCTAACGCTATCCGATTTGAAATACTACGCTCATTTTACTATAACCGCAGACGAACAACAATTAAATTTGTGGGGGATAAAGTTTACTTTTTGGGTGTTCGTTAACAGAATCTTCAAATTTACAGTGTACACTAGGGGATATTCAACTGATCAAGGGCCGTTATCAAGCCGGTTAATGGACAGACTTTTCACTGAGCGGCTATACTATTGACAGGTGAATTTAATTAAAAGATTGGGGGAACTATCAGATGGTTCGTGAGACAGATTTACGAGCGCAAGATCCACGTGTTCAACGAACAAAGCAACAATTACGTCAAGCCCTCATTATCTTGCTGAAAGACAGTACGCCAAAGGGGATTTCGATTCAAGCAATCACCAAGCAAGCGGCAATTACTCGCGGGACCTTTTATCTCCATTATGAAGATAAAGTGGATTTCATCCGAACCGCGGTGGCCGATTTGGTGGCCGATTTTTATCAGCAAGTGACTGTAGTGGTCGATCAGACATATCGTCAGGTCAGTTTACAGGCACTTTTTGAATATGTTGAACAACAACAAGCTGCTTTTAAAGTGTTCTATAAAAATGAGGCGACGCTTCACTTTCAGGCACAACTGACTGAATCAATGCGCCAATTAATGCAGGATTACGTGGCTAAGCGCTATAATCAGACTTCACAGGCTGATCAAATTGAGATGAGTATTACGATTGATTATTTAGCGGGGGCCAGTTTAGCGTTGGTCTTTAAGTGGGTCAATGACGGGCTTGTGTATTCACCACGCTACATGGCTAAGATGTTATACCAATTGGTACAAACACCTAATACGACGTTCGATGTCGCACAATTTTTTGTCGAGGCGTAATAAAGCATTGACTCGCCCTGTGATATTCGATATAATATGAACGTTGTAATTGTGAGCTCCACAGCTGCAACCGCGCATACTAAGGCATTAAGTACTATGATTAGTCACCTTAGTTGGCGAGTCTAAGAAAAAATAGGAGGTGCACACATGTACGCAATTATCAAAACAGGTGGCAAACAATATAAGGTAGAAGCTGGTCAAGCAATCTACGTTGAAAAGTTAGCCGCAGAAGCTGGCGAAAAAGTAACTTTTGATCAAGTTATTTTAGTTGGTGGTGAAACAACTAAGGTTGGTACACCAAACATTGATGGTGTTACTGTTGATGGTACTGTTGAAAAACAAGGGCGCGAAAAGAAAGTTGTTACTTTCAAATACAAACCTAAGAAACACAGTCATCAAAAGAAGGGTCATCGTCAACCATATACTAAAGTGATGATCGACGCTATCAACGCCTAATTGAGGGAAATAAGATGATTCAAGCTGACTTTACGGTCAATGCCGATTCGAAAATTATTTCTTTTCAAATTACGGGTCATGCCGACTCGGGTCCTTACGGGAGTGATATCGTCTGTGCAGCTGTTTCTGCTGTCTCAATCGGGACAATCAACAGTTTGCAAAAGCTTGCTGGTTTTGAACCAGAGGTAGAAGCAGATAACCTGAATGGTGGTTTGTTAACTTGTCAGATTCCGGCAACGGTTTCGGGCCAAGCTTTAGCGACAGCTCAGATTCTCTTGCAGAATTTGCAGTTGACGCTTGAAGATATTACGCAACAATACGGGCAGTACATTCAAGTACAAACAAAACGTAAATAGACAGTTAATAAACAGGAGGTGCATTTAGATGTTACAAATGAATTTACAATTCTTCTCTCACCATAAGGGTGGCGGTTCAACAACTAACGGCCGTAACTCTGCAGGTCGTCGTTTAGGTTCTAAACGTGCTGATGGCCAAACTGTAACAGCTGGTTCAATTCTTTACCGTCAACGCGGTACAAAGATTCATCCAGGTGAAAATGTTGGTCGCGGTGGCGATGACACATTATTTGCTCTTATCGAAGGTGTCGTTCGTTTCGAACGCCTCGGTAAAAACAAGAAAAAGGTTTCTGTATACGCTGCAGAAGCTAAATAATTTTTTAAACACCCACTTTGTGTGGGTGTTTTTTTGTGCGAGAGAAGCGGGGCTGTCGTCACATTCTAAACGTGTTCCATCAGTCATATCTCTCCGGTTAACCCAGACTGATGTCACACTCTGTTTGTGTAAATCCAGTTTTACTGGTATACTAATTACTCAGGCAACAAACTATTGACAATCTAAAAGTGAGTGTTCAGATCGACTTTTGCTCGATTGAATACGCTAAAAGGGATTGGCGGGTGCCGGTCCCTTTTTTTATAGCTACTTTTAGGGATAAAAGGCTAGAAATACTTGCTTTTGAGCCTGATTTCTTGCTATGATTAGGACAATGGCATACTTATATAATGCTCGGAGGATAAACAATGTTATCAGTAAATGATTTTAAAAATGGCTTGACCATTGAATTTGACAACAACCTATGGCGGATTGTTGAATTCCAACATGTTAAACCAGGTAAGGGTGGCGCTTTTGTCCGCTCAAAACTTAAGAATTTAAGAACAGGTGCCAATCAAGAAAAGACATTCCGTTCAACTGAAAAAGTTGAAAAAGCAATCATTGATACAAAATCAATGCAATATCTTTATGCAGATGGTGACAACCACGTCTTCATGGATACTGAAACTTACGAACAATTAGAATTACCAGCAGCACAAATCAATGATGAATTGAAATACTTGAAAGAAAATATGCAAGTTTCTATCATGATGTATGGTAGTGAAACCTTAGGGGTTGAATTACCAAACACGGTTGATTTAGCAGTGGCTGCAACAGAACCTGGTGTTCGTGGTGATACATCTTCGGGTGGTACTAAACCAGCAACACTTGAAACTGGCTTAGTGGTCCAAGTACCGTTTTTCGTTAACGAAGGTGATTTGTTAACGATTAACACATCTGATGGGAGTTACATCTCACGGGCATAGGCTAAATTAGCAAGAACTTGTTAGGAGGGGTTTCGATGGCAGAAGAAACAAATATTGTACTTGATACACAAGAAAATGCATTGGGCAAGATTCAAATGGCACCTGAAGTTGTGGAAGTGATTTTAGGGATTGCAGCAAGCAAGATTGATGGGGTCCACCAAATGCGAGGGACGTTATCATCATCCATTAACGAATTGTTTGGTCGTTCGAATCACGGTAAAGGGGTAACTCTTAAGGTGATTGATGGCAAAGTGAATGCGGATGTTTATGTTTATCTGAACTATGGTGTTTCTGTGCCGAAGGTTGCCCTTGCGATGCAAGAAGCCCTTAAAGAACAATTATTGTTCATGACTGATTTAGAACTAGCAGAAGTCAACGTACACGTGGTGGGCGTTGTCACTGAAAAAGCACCAAAAATTATTGATCCAGATGACTTATTTAACGATGAAACACCTGATCAAAATGGAGACCAATCTTAATGCCTAATTTTAACCGACACCAAATTCGCCAAGCTGCATTTCAAGTGTTGTTTGCGTTAAATGCTAATGACACATTAGAATTGGCAGATGCTTACCAAGCCGTTTTAACCATGGATCAATTCGATGCTGAAGAAGTTGAAGAAGTTGCTGTTCCAGACTACCTTGCCTTCTTGGTAACGGGCGTCACAGAACATCAAGCAGAATTAGACGCCGCTTTAACGCCATACTTGAAGAAGGGCTGGCAACTATCACGGTTAGCCAAACCGGATTTAATTATCTTGCGTTTAGGGTTGTTTGAAATGCAAAATTCAACAGAAGCACCCGATAAAGTGGCGTTGAATGAAGCGCTCGAACTTGCTAAACAATTTACAGATGATCAAGAAAAAGGCTTTATCAACGGCGTTTTATCTAAATTCGTTGAAGCTTAATTAGTAAAATACGAACGAAACCACTTAAAACACGTTAAAAAGTATTTTTTTAGCGTGTTTTTTTGAATTTAAACGGTCATTATCAGCTGATAACCCGGAATTAACCGATTAACTATGCTAAAATAGAAACATCAAATATCGATAAATAGGGGTTGTTAACTTTGGAATTACTAGATGGTCGAGCACTTGCAAATGAATTAACACAAGCACAACAAATGACGGTGGCAACACTCAAACAACAAGGGGTAACCCCAAAATTAGTGGTCGTCATGGTGGGTGATGATCCAGCAAGTGCGATTTATACGCAAAGCAAGCAAAGAAGAGCGACTAAAATTGGCATGGCATCTGAGTTAAAACGCCTGTCTGCTGAAACAACGGAAGCTGATTTATTAGCGGTTGTTCGCCAACTAAATACGGATGAAACCGTTGATGGTATTTTAGTCCAATTACCATTACCAAAACAAATTAATGAAGACCATATTATCCGGGCGATTGACCCACAAAAAGACGTTGATGGTTTTAGCCCAGTCAATATTGGGCGATTATGGCTTAATCAACCGGGCTTAGTGGCCTGTACACCAAACGGGATTATGCGCTTATTGGCAGCTCACGATATTGACGTGGCTGGCAAAAATGTCGTGATTGTTGGCCGGAGTAACATCGTTGGTCGGCCATTGGCAGCTTTAATGCTCAATGCCAATGCCACGGTCACGATTGCGCACAGCAGAACGGCAGACTTAAAAGCCCTAACGAAAACAGCCGACATCTTAGTGGCGGCCATCGGTAAACCACACTTCTTCGGCATTGAGGATGTCAAAGAAGGGGCGGTTGTTGTCGATGTCGGCATTAATCGGCTTGAAGATGGAACAGTCACCGGTGATGTCGATTTTGAAGCCCTTAAATCACATGTTAGTGCGATGACGCCAGTTCCGCGTGGCGTGGGGCCAATGACGATTACGATGCTCATGGATCAAACGATTGAGATTGCAAAGGAACGTGCTAAACGTGGTTAAACCAACAGACTATTTAACAGTCACCGCATTAACGCAGTATTTAAAGGCTAAATTTGAACGCGATCCGTATTTGGATCGGGTTTATTTAACCGGCGAAATTTCAAACTTCCGCTTACGATTGAATGCGCATCAATATTTTAGTTTAAAAGATAATAAAGCTAAGATCAGTGCCATTATGTTCAAGTCCGCTTTTGAAAAGATTAAGTTCACTCCTGAAGAGGGGATGAAAGTGCTTGTTGTGGGCCGGATTTCCTTGTACGAAGCAACTGGAAACTATCAGATCTATGTGGAACGGATGGAGCCAGATGGTCTTGGTGCATTGTATCAAGCCTATGAACAGCTAAAAGCTAAATTATCGGCTGAAGGCTTGTTTGATGCACCAAAGCAACTATTGCCGCGCTTTCCAAAACGGATTGCGGTGATTACGAGTCCTTCTGGGGCTGTTATTCGCGATATTATAACAACGACGCAACGTCGGTATCCAATTGCCCAACTCGTCTTATTCCCAGCGGTGGTTCAAGGTGACGGTGCGGCTGATATTTTAGTCGATCGACTGAATCAAGTTAATCAACAAGGGGATTTCGATACAATTATCATTGGTCGTGGTGGTGGTTCGATTGAAGATTTATGGCCGTTTAATGAAGAACGCGTTGCGCGCGCGATTGTTGCCAGTCAGATTCCGGTGATTTCATCAGTTGGTCATGAAACGGACACGACTATTGCTGATTTAGTGGCGGATGTCCGGGCAGCGACACCAACAGCAGCAGCTGAATTAGCAACACCGGTTTTGACGGACGAAGTGTTGAAGTTGCAACAACAACGTTTGCGGTTATATCAGGCATTTTCGAAAACATTGGCATTAAACAAAAAGCAATTGGTCCACTTACAGAACAGTTACGTCTTAAAACAGCCGCAACGCTTGTATGACGGCTATTTACAAAATGTCGATCAGTTGCACCGTCGTTTATTGTTGGCGCAACAACAACGCTTACAGACTAGTCAACAGAATGTACAACTCTTGCAGCAACGCCTGCAGTCGCAATCACTAAGTGGTGCGATTCAACAAGCACAAAGAATGTTGACTGATACCGATCATCGTTTGAAACGAGCAATCGAGAGCCTTGTCCAAAATCGGCGGCAACAGGCTGGACAAGCGGTGGCGGCCTTGGATCTCGTAAGCCCGTTGAAAATTTTGGGACGCGGATTTGCTTATGTAACGGATGATAACCAAAATGTAATGAAAAAAATGACCGATTTTACGGTCGACCAATCAATCGAGTTACATGTCCAAGATGGCCTCGTGAACGCGCGTATCACGGCCACTCATAAAGGAGACGAATAAGATGGCAGAAAAGAAATTAACATTTGAAGAGAACTTAGCACAATTGGAAGCAATTGTGAATGAACTGGAAACGGGCGATGTGCCACTTGAAAAAGCGATGACTGCTTTTCAAAAGGGTGTTAAATTAAGTCAAACATTAGAAGAAACCTTAAGTAAGGCTGAAAAAACGATGGCCAAAGTGATGGCAGATAATGGCGAAGAAGTCCCATTGGATGCTGAGGCACAAGAATAATGGTTGATTTCAAAACGTTTGCGCGCCAACAAGTGCCCGCATTTGAAACCTATTTGACTGAGCAACTTGCTCAGATTGAAGAACCAACCTTGCAAAAAGCGATGACCTATTCAGTGATGGCTGGCGGGAAACGTCTCCGGCCACTTTTGGTATTTGCGGTGCTTGCAAGTGCGGGGCGACCGATTAATCAAATGGCGTATCGCGTAGCGGGGGCATTGGAATTAATTCATAGCTACTCATTGATTCATGATGATTTACCGGCGATGGATAATGATGACTTACGGCGCGGTCAACCTACGAACCATAAGGTTTTTGGCGAGGCGCAAGCTATTCTAGCCGGCGACGGGTTATTGACACTTGCATTTGAATGGTTAACGACGACCGATTTGACGACTGATCAGCAGAGCCGCGCTGTTCGATTATTGGCGCAAGCAGCCGGTCCAAGTGGCATGGTTGCTGGTCAGATTGAAGATATCGAAGGACAAACTAAAACTTTATCGTTAGTTCAATTGAAACAAGTCCATCAGCTCAAAACGGGCCGTTTGATTGAATGCGCGGTCGGCTTAGGTGCGATTTTGGCTGATTTATCCGATGAACAAATGGCTAGTTTACAGCTTTTTGCGCAAAATTATGGGTTGGCATTTCAGATCCAAGATGATATTTTAGACGTGACAAGCACTACAGAAGCGATGGGCAAGGCGGTCCATAAGGATGCTGACGAACATAAGAATACTTTCCCAGGCTTATTGGGCTTAGCCGGTGCAAAAGACGCGTTGGATGAGACTTATCAGGCCGCGCAAACTGCTTTAACGGATTTATCCGGGTTAGATAAAGCACTATTAAATAGTTTTTTAAACTATTTTAATGAATAGGAGAACAGATGAAAAAAGAACGGGTAGACGTATTATTAGTCCAACAGGGATTATTTGATTCCAGAGAACAAGCAAAACGGTCTGTGATGGCTGGTGAAGTGTACGGTAAAAATGATGAACGAATCGACAAACCGGGCGAAAAAATCGACGCTGAAACTGTCTTAAGTGTCAAAGGGCGTAAGATTCCGTATGTTGGCCGAGGGGCTTTAAAATTGGCGAAAGCGGTCGAGGTTTTCAACATCGATTTACAGGATAAAATCGCACTTGATATCGGTTCTTCAACAGGGGGCTTTACTGATGTGGCGCTTAGAAATGGGGCCAAACTCTGTTACGCACTAGATGTTGGTTATAACCAACTAGCATGGAAATTGCGCGAAGATCCACGCGTCGTAGTGATGGAACGGGTTAATTTTCGTTACAGTCAACCAGAAGATTTCACCAATGGTCAACCAGATTTTGCCATGACGGATGTTTCGTTTATTTCGTTACATAAGATTTTGGTGCCGTTGAAACCCATCTTGAAACCGGACTGCGAAGCGGTTGCTTTAATTAAGCCGCAATTCGAAGCCGGCCCTGAAAATGTCGGTAAACACGGGATTGTGCGTGATCCGAAAGTGCATAAGATGGTGGTTAAAGATATCGTTGATTTTAGTTTAGCGACGGGCTACGACGTGCTAGGGTTAGATTTTTCACCAATTAAAGGTGGTGAAGGCAATATTGAATTCTTGATTCATCTACGGAATACGACGGCTGAGACTGGAACGATGGCCCCAAACGTGAATATTGATACGGTTTTAGAGAATGCCTATGCTGCTTTGAAACGACCAACGGGAAAATAGTGTATAAAACTTTGTATTTTATGTATAAATGCGCTATCATTGAGGAATAGAATAATTTCTCACATGAAGAGGGTGTTTTAATGCGCAAGGTAGATCGGCAACGACTGTTAAAAAATTTAATCCAGACCCATGAGATTGAACGACAAGAGGATTTTGTGAAGCTGTTACAAGCGGAAGACATCGATGTTACGCAAGCCACGATTTCGCGGGATATTAAAGAAATGCAGCTCATTAAAGTGCCAAATGCGGACGAGGGCTATCACTATAGCCTACCGCCTGAAAAGAAATTAGACGTTAAAGAAAAGTTGCGCCGGATTTTACGCGACGCCTATATTACGCATAAACAACAAGACTATTTTGTCGTGATTAAAGCCTTACCGGGTAACGGGACGGCAATTGCTAATCTTTTGGATCAAATGCAGCTCAGTGGTGTATTTGGTACAATTGGCGGCGACGACACCGTGTTGGTGATTTGTAAATCAGAAGAAAATGCTAAACAGTTTACGAAGTTTATTGAAGACTTGCTAAAGTAATTTGGCAAGTTTTTTTAGCATCAAGAGAAACGAAAGGGGGATGATCAGATGTTACAAGAGTTGGTCATTCACGATTTTGCAATTATCGATCAGTTAGCAATTAGTTTTGAAGAAGGGATGACGGTGCTCTCGGGGGAAACCGGAGCCGGTAAGTCAATTATTATCGATGCAGTCGGGTTACTCGCTGGCGGCCGGGGTTCACAAGACTTTATCCGGACTGGTGCTAAAAAAGCGACCCTTGAAGGCTTATTTACGATGACGCCTAATGGCACAACCGCCGCAGTATTAGACCAGTTTGGCATTGAACACGACGAACAAACCGTCTTGTTACAGCGCGATTTAGCCGTTAATGGACACAATGTTTGTCGGGTCAACGGTCATTTGGTCAATACAACCACTTTGAAGCATATTGGAGAAACCTTAGTTGATATTCACGGTCAAAATGAACACCAAGAATTAATGTATCCAGATCGCCACTTGGGGTTGTTGGATGAATTTGCGCATCAAAAGTTAACAACCGCGAAGGTAGCCTATGCCGAAACTTATGCTGCCTATCGTAAAACACAGCGTGCCTTGAAGCAAAAACAGCAAAATGAACAAGAATGGGCGCAACGCTTGGATATGCTGAAATTTCAAACTAACGAAATTGATGCAGCCCAATTACAGGCTGATGAAGAAAGCAAGTTAGTCGAAGAACGAGCCAAACTAATGAACTTTCAAAAAATTAACCAAGCATTGCAAGCCAGTCACACGATTTTAGCAGGAGAAGACGGGAATGCGTTAGACCAAATCGCAGTTGCAATGAATCAGATGCAAGAAATTGCTGAACTCGATCCAGAATTCAAGCGTATTGCGGACAGTCTGCAGACTGGTTATTACACGTTGCAAGATAGTAGCATTGATATTAGTCGGGAAGTTTCAAACTTAGAATGGGATGAAGCACGGTTAGATGAAATCGAACAACGGCTAGAAACTATTAATAATTTGGAACATAAGTATGGTGATTCAATTGCCGAAATTCTCGCTTATGGTGAAAAAATCGGGGCTGAACTAGCAGCGATGCAAGCAACTGAAGCGAACGCAAGTGAGTTGGAGCAGCAATTCACGCAACTTGAACAACAACTTAGGACAAACGGACAAACGTTGACGCAATTACGCCAAAAAGCAGCTAAGCAACTTGAAAAAGCGGTTCATCAACAGTTAAAAGCGTTATACATGGAAAAGACGGTCTTTAAAGTTGAATTCTTGCCAAATGAACAGGAACAGTTCATGGCTTCCGGGATGGACAAAGTTGAATTTTACATTCAACCCAACCCTGGTGAAAAACTACGGCCGCTCGCTAAAATTGCTTCTGGTGGGGAATTATCGCGCTTGATGTTAGCCCTTAAAACGATTTTCTCCGAATCACAAGGCGTTACTAGCATCATCTTTGATGAAGTTGATACCGGAGTGAGTGGGCGTGTGGCCCAAGCGATTGCCAATAAGATTAGTGAAATTGGCCAACATTCGCAAGTGCTCTGCATTACGCATTTGCCGCAAGTCGCAGCAATGAGTGATCATCAATATCAAATTCAAAAACAAGTGAAACAAAATCGAACAGAAACGTCCGTTCAAAAAGTAACCGGTAAACAACGGATTGCTGAACTGGCACGGATGTTAGCGGGGACTGAAGTAACAGAGTTAACTTTAGAACATGCCGAAGAATTGGTGGCATTAGCGGAAACGGCTAAGCAAAGTCGCCGACATTAAAATAAGGGTGCAGCCAAAATATTTTTTTGGCTGCACCCTTATTTTTTTGCTTAATTTTTCTTTTGAATGTAACGAATTTGATTGCAAAGGACAATCTTGTAGAGGTTCGAACGACTCTCTTTTAGCAGATACTTGTTCGCACTGAGTTGTTTAACCAAGCGCCCGGTCACTTGTTCGAGATGATCGTTAACATTGAATTGCACCGCAACATGGTAGTGGCGTTCAAACGCTTGGGTCATAAATAATTGAATCTGAGCAGGTTGCATTTGGGGTTGTTCAACAAAAGCAGTCGCTTCTGGTGTAAGTTCAAAAAAGCGGTGATATTGTTTAACCAATTGTTGACTGAGTCCGCTAACCGTTGCTTGTTTAAATTCCATGATTTCATCCTCCGAACACTTGTTTGTGTTTTCATTATACGAACGAACGTTCAGAATTGCAAGCGGCATTTTTTGATTTTTTTCGTGTATAATAGGATGAACTGATAGAAAGGGTGATTTGATGGGCAAAATTGAATATGAAATTATGGCAGAAATCGGTGTGTTGAGTGAAAATCCAGCTGGTTGGCGTAAAGAATTGAATTTAATCTCTTGGAATCAACGTGCACCAAAATTTGATTTGCGAGATTGGGCACCGGATCATGCCAAAATGGGTAAGGGTGTGACGCTGTCAAACGACGAAATTGCGTCCTTAAGGTTAATTTTAAATGAGATGGAAACAAAGTAGACTTGAAATTTCCCGCCAAATAGTGCAGAATAGACTTTAACTATTTTATAAAAGAAGAGGGAATTACGTAGATGTCCAATCGAGGAATGTTGATCGTTTTATCAGGCCCATCAGGGGTCGGTAAAGGAACTGTCCGTCAAGCAATGCTAGAAGATGAATTTCGTGATTTTCACTATTCAGTTTCGATGACGACGAGAAAGCCAAGACCAGGCGAACAAGATGGTGTTGACTATTATTTTGTGAGCAAAGAAGAATTCGAGCAAGAAATTGCAAATGATGGTATGCTAGAGTATGCACAGTACGTGGATAATTATTATGGCACACCGATGAAGTATGTGAATCAGACACTAGACTCAGGGCGCGATGTTTTATTAGAAATCGAAGTCCAAGGCGCAATGCAAGTGCGCGAGAAGTGTCCCGATGGCGTCTTCATCTTCTTGACACCACCCGATTTATTAGAATTGCGGAATCGAATTCAAAAACGCGGCACAGACGATCAAGCAACGATTGATAAGCGGATGCAAAAAGCAGCCGACGAAATCAAGATGATGGAAAATTACGATTATGCTGTTGTCAACGACGAAATTCCAAATGCGGTTCAACGAATCGAAAAGATTATCGAAAGTGAACACTTACGAGTGCCACGTGTGATCGACCAATACAAGAAAATGATAGGGGAATAATAATATGATTGTATATCCTTCAATTGATAAGTTACTAGAAAACGTGAACTCACGTTACTCATTGGCTGTTTTAGCTAGCAAGCGGGCCCATGAAATCGAAGCCGGTGATATTAAGATGTTATCTGAATACAAATCACCTAAAACGGTTGGGATGGCAATGGAAGAAATTGCTGCTGGCAATGTCATTATTGATCCTGATTCATTGATGCTTGAAAAAGATGCTGAAAAAATGGATAAGCTCGCTCAAAAAGACAGCGAATAAGAATAATTAAAGAACCTGCATGTTTAGTTTATTCATCGATGGATGTTTAAATTAAAGTGCAGTTTTTTTAGTTCTAGGGGGTTTTGAAAGTGGATTTAACGAATAAACGAATTGCAGTTTATGTGACAGGTGGCATTGCCGTCTACAAAGTGGCTAATTTGGTGCGTGGATTGATTAAAGCAGGTGCTGAGGTCCAAGTGGCAATGACTCAGGCGGCAACCGAATTTGTCACGCCACTGACGTTTGCCACATTAACGCGTAAACCCGTGTTAACTGATTTGTTTAATCAAGACCAACCGGATCGGGTTGCCCATATTCACTTAGCGGATTGGACTAATCTGGCGGTGATTGCTCCGGCGACTGCTAATCTAATCGGGAAACTCGCTAATGGGATTGCTGACGACTTTGTCTCGACCGCCTTGTTAGCCACTACCGCGCCTAAATTAATTGTGCCGGCGATGAATGAACATATGTGGTTTAATCCAGCTACCCAACGGAATTTAACCCAACTTAAAGCAGATGGCTATACTGTCATGGAACCGGATACCGGCTTTTTAGCGGAAGGCTATGCTGGTGTCGGGCGGTTCCCTGAAGAAACCGCGATTATGGCAGAAGTTGCGCAACAATTCGGACCGCAACGGTTAAGTGGGCAGAACGTGGTGGTGACTGCCGGTGGGACACAAGAACCAATTGATCCGGTACGCTACATTGGCAACCGATCTTCTGGTAAAATGGGGTATGCAGTGGCCCAAGCAGCCGTGGCGATGGGGGCGAATGTGATCCTCATCAGTACGCGTCCAGAATTGCCAGTGCCGGCTGGTTTGCACAAAATAATTTACGTTGAAACGGCGGCGCAATTACAAGGCACAGTTAGCAGTGTCTTTGAAGGGGCCGATGTTGTGGTGATGGCTGCGGCGGTTGCCGATTTTAAACCGGCCCAATATGTCACGCACAAAATCAAAAAACAACCGAACACAACTGAGATGCAGTTAACTTTAGACCGCACCCCAGATATTTTGGCGACGCTTGGGCAACAGAAGACGCATCAATTCTTGGTCGGTTTTGCGGCAGAAACAGATGATTTACTACAACATGCCCAAACCAAACTAGCAGCTAAAAATGTTGATTTACTCGTGGCGAACGATGTCAGTCAGCATGATCGGGGCTTTGGTGTTGATCAAAATGCGGTTACGCTTTTACAACCGAATGCAGTACCGGAAACATTAGCGTTGGCGGATAAAAGTGTGATTGCGACTCAAATTCTAGAACGAGTTGCTGAGTTGTTAGCTTAACTAAAAAGGAGGATTCAGATGCCACAAATCGCAAAAGTGATTGTCGATGTGCCGACGATGCAAACTAATCGGCCATACGATTACCAAGTACCGGATACTTTATTAGACAGTATTCAACCTGGGATGCGTGTGGCGGTTCCTTTTGGCAAAGGTGATCGATTAATTCAAGGTTTTATCTTGTCCATTCAAGATCAAGCCAATTTTGAGGGGCAATTAAAGCCGATTACGGCGGTCATTGATTTACAACCGGCTGTGAATTCAGAATTACTTCAATTATCAAGTTGGTTGGCAGAGCGGACCTATGCCTTTCAGATTACGTGCTTACAAACGATGCTCCCAAGTGTGATGCGTGCTAAGTACTCTAAGACCGCGCAACTAGTTGATGAAATTGATCCAGCCTTACAAGCAAGCCTGTTCAATGGTAACGACGAATTAACGTTTGACCAGTCGCTAGATCCCGAAAAGTTAAAACAATTGATGCAGTTACAACGCCAAGGGAAAATCGAAGTGGTCTACCATGTCGATGATCGCGCCCGCGTGAAGCAATTAACGGCGATTGAACCGGCATTATCGTTTGAACAGTTAGAAGAAGCGCGGACCGGCTTACGTAAGTCAGCGCAAAAGCAGAGTCAACTCATTAGTTATTTACAAAGTTTAATTGATCAACCCAATCCCTTATTAAAGGATGTTTTGACCAAGACGACTTTTACCCGGGAGAATATCAAGACAGGCGCCGACAAAGGTTGGTTACGCCAAGTTAAAGTTGAAGCTTATCGAAATCCTTATCCTAAAACCGTCACGACGACGCAAAAAATGGCGTTGACTGATGAACAGGCTGATGCGGTAGAAGCCGTTGTGGCGGCTACTAAGGTCCAATCTGATCGGGTTTTTCTAGTCGAAGGGATTACGGGCAGCGGTAAGACCGAAGTTTACTTGCAAACGATTGATGCGGTCTTGCAACAGGGGAAAACTGCATTAATGTTAGTCCCTGAAATTGCTTTGACCCCGCAGATGGTCAAACGCGTGAAGGGTCGCTTTGGTGATCAAGTTGCCGTTTTACATAGTGGCTTATCCGAAGGTGAAAAGTATGATGAATGGCGGCGAATTGAACGCAAAGAAGCCAGCGTTGTCGTTGGGGCGCGGTCAGCCGTTTTTGCACCATTGGAGAATATCGGTGTGATTATCATGGATGAAGAACATGAAGCTTCCTATAAACAAGATGAAAGTCCGCGCTATCATGCCCGCGATGTTGCCATCTGGCGGAGTCAGTACCATCATTGCCCAGTGATTCTCGGGAGTGCAACACCGTCGCTTGAATCGCGTGCCCGCGCCCAAAAAGGCGTCTACCAACTCTTGCGCCTGACGCAACGGATTAATCAACAGCCATTACCGGCAGTTGAGTTGGTTGATATGCGCGAGGCGATGAAGCAACAAGCCAGCAGCAACTTTTCACCTGCACTATTAGATGCGTTGAAGGATCGGTTGCAAAAAGGCGAACAAAGTGTCCTCTTGTTGAACCGGCGCGGTTTTTCATCCTTTATCATGTGTCGCGATTGTGGCTTTGTCTTGCAGTGTCCCAACTGTGATATCTCACTCACGTTGCATATGGATACGCACTCGATGAAGTGCCATTACTGTGGTCATGAAGAAGCAATTCCGCGGACTTGTCCAAATTGTCAGAGTCGCCAGATTCGCTATTTTGGAACGGGAACACAAAAAGTCGAAGCAGAACTCCAAGAGCTGATTCCAAATGCTCGTATTCTACGCATGGACGTTGATACAACCCGCAAAAAAGGTGCGCACGCTAAATTACTCAAACGCTTTGGCGACCACGATGCCGATATTTTATTAGGCACGCAGATGATTGCCAAAGGGCTTGATTTTCCCGATGTAACGCTTGTCGGCGTGATTAACGCCGATACCGCTCTTGGGTTACCTGATTTTCGGGCAAGTGAGCGCACGTTTCAATTATTGACGCAAGTCAGTGGCCGTGCTGGTCGTGCCGATAAAATCGGTGCGGTTATCGTCCAATCTTTTAATCCGGAAAATTACGCCATCCAATTTGCCAAGCAACATGATTATGAAGGCTTCTATCAATATGAGATGGCAGTCCGCCATCGGGGCGGCTATCCGCCGTATTATTTTACGGTACAGTTAACGATTAGCCATCCTGAAGAAGCGTTGGCAGCCAAGAAGAGTTTCCAGATTGCCCGTCAATTACGGCCCGTCTTATCCGACCAAGCGATTGTGCTGGGTCCGACGCCGAAGTCGATTGCGCGGATTAATAATCGTTATTTCTATCAAATTGTGATTAAATATAAACAGGAACCACAACTTCAGGCGAAACTCGCCGAGATTCTCGAAACGACCCAAATTGATACCCGTCATGGTTTCAAGATTGGGTTGGACAATGAACCCCTACAATTTACTTAAAGTGAGCGTGATTGATTAATGACATCCATCGTATTTATGGGGACTCCCCAATTTTCAGTACCGATTTTAGAAGCCCTTGTGGCACACGATTATCAAGTCCTAGCCGTTGTGACCCAACCAGACCGGAAAGTTGGCCGCAAGCAAGTCTTACAACAAACACCCGTTAAAGAAGCGGCTGTTCGCTTAAACCTGACTGTTTTTCAACCTGAAAAACTCAGTGGTAGTCAAGAATTAGCGGACGTGATGGCCTTGCAACCAGATTTAATTGTGACGGCAGCATATGGTCAATTCTTGCCAACGAAGTTATTAGAAGCCGCTAAGATTGCAGCCATCAATGTGCATGGTTCACTCTTGCCAAAATATCGTGGTGGTGCACCCATTCAATATGCTGTGTTAAACGGCGATTCAGAAATTGGGATTACCATCATGCATATGGCTAAAAAAATGGATGCCGGTGATATGATTGAACAAGCCAGCATTCCAATTGAAGCTTCAGACGACACCGGGACTTTATTTGATAAGTTAAGTTATGTCGGTCGAGATCTATTATTGAAGACATTACCAAGCATTATCGATCAAACCGCGCCCCGGACACCACAAGATGAAGCACAAGTAACGTTTGCTTACAATATTACTAAGGAACAAGAACAATTAGATATCGAGCAACCAGCAACGCAACTGGTCAACCAGATTCGTGCGTTACGGCCACAACCAGGCGCTTGGTTGCCAATTAATGGTCAACGGACAAAATTATGGCAAGCAACTGTTGCTGAAACAACGACGGATCAACCAGCCGGTGTGATTGTCGCTATCAACAAAAAGGATTTCGAATTAGCAGCCGGCAATGGCAGTGTTTTGAAGATTACCGAGATTCAACCAGCTGGTAAGGCTAAAATGCCGGTCCAATCTTTCTTAAACGGGGTTGGCAAACAACTCGCAGTCGGACAACAAGTGGTGGTGCAAGATGCCTAAAAAGACACCACGCTATTTAGCTGTTGAAATTTTAATGGCGGTTGCCAAACAAAACAGTTATTCAAACTTGGCCCTCGACCAAGTGATTAAACAAAACCACTTGAATCCCCAAGATGCTGGTTTTTTAACGCAGCTCGTGTATGGTGTGATTCAACATGAAATGACACTCGATTATTACCTAGCCCCCTTTATTCAAAAACCAGCTAAACTGGCAACTTGGGTCCGCCAAGTCTTACGGACGGCAGTTTTTCAACAGGTTTATTTGGATCGTGTTCCTGAACATGCGATTTTTTATGAAGCAACTGAGATTGCCAAACAAATGGGCCATGCTGGCACGGCTAAGTTGGTCACCGCAATTCTACGGAACCAACAACGGACTGGATTGCCTGATTTAGCAGCAATTGCCGATCCAATCGAACGCCTAAGTGTGACTTACAGTATGCCGCAGTGGTTAGTGGCGAAGTTCCACCAAGAATTAGGGCAATCAAAATTGGAACACTTATTGGCAACGATTAACCAACCAGCGAATGCGTCCATTCGAGTCAATACCCGTGTTAATTCAGTTGATGCCGTTTTGGCAGACTTACAGGCTGACGGGTTAACGATTGAACCGAGTGTAATTGTAGCCGCTGGATTAGTTGCCCACGGCGGTCACTTAGCCAGCGGTGAATTGTTCGAACAAGGCGCGTATATAATTCAAGATGAAAGCTCGATGTTAGTGGCACCAAGTTTGCAACTACAACCAAGTGATCGGATCTTGGATGCTTGTGCAGCCCCAGGTGGGAAAACGACACATATGGCGACTTATTTGGATGCCAGTCAAGGGGGGCAAATTACTGCCTTAGACATTCATGAACATAAAGTCCGCTTGATTGAGCAAAACGCTAAGCGTTTGCATGTTGCAGACGTCATTGATGCGCGGGCGCTCGATGCACGCAAAGTCGGTGAACAATTTGAACCTGAAACATTTGATAAGATTTTAGTCGATGCACCATGTTCTGGCTTAGGCTTAATGCGACGTAAACCGGAAATCAAGTATGGTCGCCAAGCAGCAGACTTATTGAACCTTCAAAAGATTCAATTGGCGATTTTAGAAGCCGTTGCACCAACCTTAAAAGTGGGTGGTCAATTGACTTACAGTACCTGTACGATTGTCCCAGAAGAAAATCAACAAGTTGTTGCGGCTTTTGTGGCCAATCATCCAGAATTTGAAATCGTACCAGTAGCACTCGACAAACCATTGCCAGCCAATCAAGCGACACCGTTTGTCCAAATCTATCCCGATGATTATCAAACAGACGGCTTTTTCATCGCTTGTTTAACACGACGGGCTTAAATTATTAATTGAGGTGAATTCTTATGGAAGTTGCTTTTCAAACCGATGTCGGCCAACAACGCCAAAATAATCAGGACTATGTCGGCTTTTATACCAATAAAAGCGGTGCGCAGTTTGCGATTGTTGCTGATGGGATGGGCGGTCATTTAGGCGGCGATGTTGCTTCAGAAATGGCGGTTTCCCATATTGGGTACGAGTTCGAACGAACTGATGATACCGACATTGAATCCATGGTTAAATGGTTAATTTTCGAATTACAAAAAGAAAACAAACATATTTTAGCGAAGGCTAATCAGTATGATGATTTGTTTGGGATGGGCACCACGCTCGTCGCAGTACTGATTTCAGGTGCCAATTACTTAGTTGCCAATATTGGCGACAGCCGAGTGTATCGCTTCCGGAATAACGAACTCCGCCAATTAACAGAGGACCATTCCTTGGTAAATGAATTGGTGAAACAAGGGGAGTTAACCGAAGAAGCGGCAAAGCATCATCCGCAAAAAAACATCATTACGCGCACATTAGGCGTTTCGCAAGATGTCGATGCCGATGTAACAATTTACGAATTTGAACCAGATGATTATCTATTATTATGTACAGATGGGCTAACCAATATGGTCGATGATGAACAAATTAAGACCACGCTGATGACACCGACATCGCTGGAAGAAAAATGTGCGGCATTAATTCAACAAGCAAATGATGCCGGTGGCTTAGATAATATTACGGCGTTAATCTTACATCAAACTGGTGAGGAGGGTGCGCGATGATGGAGACAGGCTACGCGGTCAATGGCCGCTATCAGATTATCCGTCCAATTGGAGAAGGTGGCATGGCCAACGTTTATCTGGCCCAAGATCTGATTTTGGATCGCCAAGTGGCGGTCAAGGTGCTGCGACTTGATTTACGGAACGATCCGAACACGGTACGTCGCTTTAAACGCGAAGCACTTGCCACAACTGAATTGAACCACCCCAATATCGTCAGTATCTATGATGTTGGTGAAGAAAACAGCATGCAATACATCGTGATGGAATATGTGAAGGGAACAGATTTAAAGAAGTATATCGTTGAACACTTCCCGATTCCTTATCAACGCGTCGTCGATATTATGACGCAGATTTTATCAGCGGTCGAAAATGCCCACGCGCACGATATTATTCATCGTGATTTGAAACCACAGAATATCTTGGTCGATGAAGCAGGTAACGTTAAGATTAGCGATTTTGGGATTGCGATTGCGCTCAGTGAAACCGCGATGACCCAGACCAATACATTACTCGGATCAGTGCATTATTTATCACCAGAGCAAGCACGGGGTTCAATGGCAACGAAACGTTCAGACATCTATTCACTCGGGATTATTCTGTATGAAATGTTAACGGGTATGGTGCCATTTGAAGGTGAATCGGCTGTTTCCATCGCGATTAAACATTTTCAAGATGCTGTACCACCCGTTCGAGATTATGATCCGCGGATTCCACAAGCTTTGGAAAACGTTGTGTTAAAAGCAACTGCCAAAGATCCGGACGAACGCTACAGTGATGTTGGGCAAATGACCACTGATTTGAGTACCTCATTATCAGCTAGTCGGGCGCATGAACCGAAATTCGTGCCCTCACAAGGTGATATGGGTGAAACAAAGGTGATTCCGGCTCTCGACCCAGAAGGGATTACACGCCAAAACGATGCGCCAGAAGCCAAACCCAAAGATGAGACTGAAGTAAAAGACGATCAGAAAAAGAAACAGCCCCATAAGAAGTCGAAGCGGAAATGGTGGTTTGTGGGGCTTGGCGTAGTCTTGTTAGTGATGCTCGGGGTCTTCGCTGCGTACGCAATGCAAGGCAGTGAAGTGACTGTTCCAGATGTGACAGACATGACGCAAGAAAACGCGACTGCAGCATTAACCGCAGATAAATTAAAAGTTGGTAAGATTCAAAAAACTACTAGCAATAAGTACAGCAAAGGGCATGTGATTTTATCGACGCCTGGTAAAGGAATGCATGTTAAATCGGGCAGTACGGTTGATCTAACAATCAGTACGGGTCGTAAAAAGTATGAGATCGAAGATTATACGGACAAACCGTTCACAGATGTCAGCACGTTATTAAAACAAAAGGGATTGACGGTTGTGCGCAAATATCAGAGTTCACGCAGTGTTGCTTCGGGACTGATTTTAGACCAAAGCATTGCCGCAGGTGAAAAAGTTGTCCCAAGTAAGACGACGATTACCTTGACTGTCAGCAGCGGCAAGCCAAGCATTACTTTACGCAATTTGAGTAATTACACGAAACAGGCTGTTCAAGACTATGTTGATGACGTTGGTTTGACGGTTACTTTTTCAGAGGATTACTCCAATACGATTGATGAAGGGTTAGTCATTAGCCAATCACCTGGTAGTGGTGCATCTATTCAAGAAGGCGCCAATATTAACGTGGTACTTTCTAAAGGTAAAAAAGCGCCCGCTACCAAGAGTTTTACAAAGTCGATTACGATTCCGTTTGATAATTCCTTAGCAACTTCACAAAGTAGTACAAGCAGCTCGAGCGAATCGGGTGACAGTAGTAGTACGAGCTCTAGTTCAAGTAGTACTTCAACGGCTACGACGAATAAGATTACGATTTATTTAGAAGATAGCACGCATTCAATAACGAGCGTTTATAAAGAAATGACGATTACCGCGGATACAACCGTTGAATTGCCATTTACGATTAAAGCGGACCAAGCCGGCCGTTTCCGGATTTTGAGAAATGGTCAAGAGATTCTATCTGATGACCATGTGACAAACTAATTGGGAGGTGACCTATTGCAGACAGGACAGATTATTCGCGCCCTCAGTGGGTTTTATGATGTACAAAGTGAAGGCAAAATTTATCGAACGCGTGCGCGTGGTAATTTCCGTAAACGGAAAATTACGCCACTTGTCGGCGATTTTGTCGAATTCGAGAGTGAAAGTGAAACAGAAAGTGGCTATATTCTTGAGATTTTAGATCGTAAAAATGAGATGATTCGACCACCAGTCGCTAATATTGATAATGCTGTCGTAATTGTTTCGGCGGTGGAACCAGCATTCTCCTTGAATTTGTTGGATCGTTTCTTGATTTATATTGAATCGCTGCACATGCAAGGGTTAGTTTATTTAACCAAGACCGATATGATTAGTGATCAACAATACCAAGAAATTAGTGATTACTTGGCGTATTACGCGAAGATCGGCTATCAAATTTTTGCACCGCGGACCGCCTTTACGCCGGCGATTATTACGGCAATTGAAGACACGTTCCCGCATAAAACAACCGTCTTTACAGGACAAACGGGGGCCGGCAAGTCAACCTTGTTAAACCACATTGATCCAAGCTTGAATATTGCGACTGCTGAAATTTCGCAGAGTTTAAATCGTGGGAAACATACAACCCGGCATATTGAACTGATTCCGTTGAATGATGGGTTAGTTGGTGATACGCCTGGCTTTTCATCACTTGGTTTATTAAACGTCACGATTGAAACCTTGGTTGACCGATTCCCAGAGTTCAGAGAAATCGGGCAAGGATGCAAGTTTAGAACGTGTCAACACGTGATGGAACCGAAATGTGCCGTGAAAGAAGCTGTCGACAGTGGCGAAATTATGCAAAGTCGTTATACGAATTATTTACAGTTTAGAGCAGAATTAAAGGATATTCGGCCAGTTTACAAGAAGTCAAAATAAAAATGTGATCGGAGTTTTGATGATGAAACAAATCGCACCTTCAATTTTAAGCGCAGACTTTATGAACTTACAAAGAGACGTCCAAAACCTTGAAAAGGCGGGCGCTGATCTATTGCATGTGGATATCATGGATGGGATGTTTGTCCCCAACATGTCGTTTGGCCCCCAAGTAGTAACTGGCTTGCGGCCATTGACAACGTTAGGCTTAGATGTCCATTTAATGGTCGAACAACCAGAACGCTACATCGAACAATTTGCAGCAGCTGGTTCAGACTTAATCATGATTCATGCCGAAGCAACGCAACATCTCTACCGTGGTCTTCAGATGATTAAAGATGCTGGTGTTAAAGCAGGTGTGGTGATCAATCCAGGGACACCAGTCAGTGCGATTGAACCAGTCTTATCATTGGTTGATCAAGTCTTAGTAATGACGGTTAATCCCGGTTTTGGTGGGCAGAAGTTTATTCCAGCGATGTTGGATAAGGTCACTGAATTAGCGACTTATCGCGATCAACATGCTGATGCAGATTATACGATTGAAGTCGATGGTGGGGTTAACGACCAAACCATCGGTGCGTGTGCCAAAGCAGGCGCAGATGTTTTCGTTGCCGGTTCATATACGTTTGCCGGTGATTTAGCAACCCGGATTGCAACTTTAAAGCAGGCTGCTCATGACGCGGATTAATGTGTTGGTGGGAGGACCAGTCAGTGAGTGGGCCCCCGAATTGGCGCAGCCAGAAATGATTGATGGTCAATGGGTGACAGCAGACCGTGGTACGTGGCGCTTATTGCAAAAAGGCGTAACACCTGTCGTGTCAGTCGGCGATTTTGATTCATTGACGGCGGCTGAGCGGACCACCGTTCAATCAGCAGTAAAGGATATTCGCTCTGTGCAAGCAGAAAAAGATGATACCGACACTCAGTTGGCATTATCAATTGCGCTAACTGAATTTAATGCGGATCAAGTTGTGCTTTATGGCGCAACAGGCGGTCGGTTGGACCATTTTCTTGCTAATCTCTTTATGCCCTTAGAAACACGTTTTAAGCCGTTTTTAGACCGCTTAGAGATGCGCGATCGGCAAAATACGATTCAGTTCTATGCACCAGGGACGTATCAATTACAAAAAGAAGCCGATAAACGGTATCTGGCCTTTGTGCCATTAGTTCCCACAACTGGTTTAAATTTAATTGATGAAAAATATCGCTTGGTGGATTACCAAACGCAAGTCCCGATTTCATGGGCTAGTAATGAGTTCATCGGTGAGACCGGCCAATTCAGTTTTGAAACTGGGGTGGTTGCGGTGATTCAAAGTAAGGATTAAAAAGACGGCTCGGATAAAATTATTTTATCCGAGCCGTCTTTTTGGTTGCCATAAACGTGTTCGATCAGTCATCTCCCGAGGATTAGCCGACTTATCTCGTACTCTTTGCCAAAAAAAATAGACCGCCAACTGGCGGTCTATCAATTGAAATTATACACGAGTTACTTTGCCTGATTTCAAAGCACGGGCTGAAACCCAAACACGTTTAGGTTTGCCATCAACTAAGATACGTACTTTTTGTAAATTTGGCTTCCAAGAACGACGAGATGCGTTCAAAGCGTGTGAACGCTTGTTGCCAAATGATGTTTTACGGCCGGTAATAACGTCTTTTGCCATGGTCTTATTCCTCCTTTAAGTAAAGCCGGTAGAATTAACGAGAAACATAATATGATTCAGTTAGTCTTAATAGTTGCATGCATGCACACCGGCTTATACAATTCACTTAAATAATTTACCATAATAGTTTGGGGAATGCAAGAGCTCTTTCAAGGAAATTTACTTGACAGTCCAAAATAAGTTGTTTAAACTCATTAAAGTCCAAAAATAAGCCGTATTTTAAGAAGAATTCATCACCAGTTGCTTTGCAACTCTTCTCCGCTATGCTAAAATAACAATAAGTATGGCACAAGGAGGCTATTTTAATGGCTGTTAAAATTAAAACACAATATGGCGACATTGATATTACCAATAACGTGATTGCAACCGTCGTTGGTGGCGCTGCAACAGATATCTACGGAATTGTTGGGATGGCAAGTAAGAATCAAATCCGTGACAATTTAAACGATATTTTGAATCGTGAGAATTATAATCGGGGTGTCGTAGTCCGTCAAGAAGACAATGGCGTTGCGATTGATGTCTATATTATTGTTGGTTACGGCATTAAGATCTCTGAAGTTTGCCGTAACGTCCAGAGTAAAGTGAAGTACAATCTTGAAACAATGTTGGGTGTCAGTGCGAACTCAGTGAATATTTATGTTCAAGGTGTACGGGTATTAGAAGACTAAAACTAATTAGCGGAGCTGGCCACTAGGTCCAGTTCTATTTGTTTTTGTTCAAGGAGGAACATTCGTGAAAGTTACTGAAATCACAGCAGCAGAATTCCAAGCAATGATGCGGGTTGCTGCACATCGGCTTACTAAAAATGCAGAATTTGTCAATTCATTAAACGTCTTTCCAGTGCCTGATGGGGATACTGGGACCAATATGAGTTTAACGTTTCAAAGTGGGGCCAAAGCAGTTAATGAAAACAACGCGCAATCTGTCGGTGAATTATCTAAGAGTTTAGCCAAGGGGCTTTTGATGGGCGCTCGGGGTAACTCCGGGGTTATCAGTTCACAAATTTTCCGTGGTTTTTCTAAGAGCATGGCTGAAAAAGAAACATTGGATGCACAAGATTTGGCTGACGCATTCACAAATGGTGTTCAAACGGCTTATAAAGCAGTAATGAAACCCGTTGAAGGCACGATTTTGACGGTTGCCAGAGAAGGCGCCAAAGCTGGTGCCAAGGTTGCCGGTCAAACTGATGATATCGGTGCAGTTATCGAAGCTGTTGTTGAGGGTTCTAAGAAGGCCTTGTTGAAGACCCCTGAATTACTCCCTGTCTTAAAAGAAGTCGGCGTTGTCGATTCTGGTGGTCAAGGATTGGTCTTCATCTATGAAGGTTTCTTAGAAGGTTTAACAGGCCAAGCACCTGCAAAAGATCTTTACACACCTGATGAAGCGGAAATGGATGAAATGGTCAATGCCAATCATCATCAAACCGCTCAAATGGGTACAGAAGATATTGAAAATGGTTATTGTACTGAAATCATGGTCGCCCTTGGTGACGGGACAACTGTCGATCGCGAATTTGATTATGATGAATTCCGCAATCATTTAAACGGTGTTGGTGACTCTCTCTTAGTGGTAGCCGATGAAGAAGTGGTGAAGGTCCATGTGCATACAGAACATCCAGGGACAGTCATGGCTTACGGCCAACACTTTGGTTCATTAGTGAAGATTAAAGTCGATAACATGCGTTTACAACATGATACGATTGTTGAAAACGACCAACAAGCTGCTGCCCCTGTGCAAGCAGAACCTGTTGAAAATGGGATTATCGCGATTGCGGCCGGTGATGGGATTGCTGAACTCTTCAAGAGTTTAGGGGCTACTTATATCTTAAGTGGTGGTCAAACCATGAATCCAAGTACGCAAGATATTTTAGATGCGATTAAAGCAGCCAATGCTAAACAAGTGATCTTATTACCAAATAATAAGAACATCTTCTTAGCCGCTGAACAAGCTGCCGAAGTGGCTGATATTCCAGTTGCAATCGTGCAAAGTCGGACGATTGCTCAAGGGATGACCGCTCTCTTATCATTTGACCCATCTGCTGAATTGGCTGCTAATCAAGAAGCCATGACAGAGGCGTTAGATACCGTGATTAGTGGTCAAGTAACGCAATCAATCCGGGACACGACTTTAGATGGACTTGAAATTAAGAAAGACGATTACATGGGGATTATCGATGGTAAGATTAAGGTCTCAACGGCTGAACGTTTAACAGCAGCCATTGAAATGGTCCAAACAATGCTTGATGAAGACAGTGAAATCGTCACAATTATTATCGGGGAAGACGGCGATGCAACAGAAGCTGAACAAATCAGTGATGCAATTATGGCCCAAGACCCAGAATTAGAAGTTGAAGTACACGAAGGGAATCAACCAGTTTACCCATACTTGATTTCAGTTGAATAGTTAATCAAATAAAACGGGAATGAGGTTGAATATACCTGGTTCCCGTTTTTTAGTAGAAGTACGTTTAACCTTGGAATATGGTTAAAAAGCACGTTACAGGAGGCTGTCAATGTTAAGTTTAACGGATTCTGTTGCTGTGTTAGCTGGCGTCGGCCCGAAACGTCTGACAGCCCTCGATCAGCTTGGCATAAGGACCATTAGTGATTTATTGTATTATTTTCCGTTTCGTTACGAAGATTTGAAGGTCAAGGATTTATCCGAAGCGGCAGATCAGGAAAAGGTGACGTTAAAAGGAACGGTCGTCGCTGATCCGGTCATCAGTCGTTGGGGACCAGGGAAGACCCGGCTGAATGTACGGCTCTTGATTGAACATGACGTTGTGATGGTTACTTTTTTTAATCAACCCTATCTTAAGGACAAGTTTGAAGCCGGGGTCGATGTCGCTATTTATGGCAAGTGGGATGCTAAACGTCATACATTGACGGGGATGAAGGTCCTAGCGGTTCAATCGGCTGAGAATCCATCGTTTGCGGCCATCTATTCCGTTAATAAAAGTGTGCGTCAAGGGACACTGGTCAAGATGATTCAAGAAGCCTTTGATTTGTATCAAGACGTTATTCCCGAATTGATCCCAGAGGATATTCGCACGCGCTATAAGTTAATGAACGAACGCGACTTAATTGCTGGCATGCATTTCCCTAAAACGTATTCTGAAGCAAAGCAAGCACGCCGAAGCGCTATTTTTCATGAGTTCTTCCTATATCAGATTCAATTACAAGCCATTAAACAGGCTGATCGGCATGTGGCAAACGGTTTAGCTTTGCAGTACCAAAATGAAGCACTTAAAGATTTTATTCAAACCTTACCGTTTGATTTAACCGATGCACAAAAGCGAGTGGTGAATGAAATTTGTCTTGATTTAAAATCACCAGCGCATATGAATCGCCTTCTCCAAGGGGATGTTGGTTCTGGGAAAACGATTGTGGCGGCGATTGCGCTGTTCGCGGCAGTGACTGCGGGTTATCAAGCCGCATTGATGGTGCCAACGGAAATTCTGGCGGAACAACACTATCAAAGCTTGCAACGCTTATTGGCACCAATGAACGTGACTGTTGGCTTATTGACCGGTTCGACGACGGCTAAAGAACGGCGGACGTTGTTGGCAGACATTGAATCCGGGCGCATCAATATTATTATTGGCACCCATGCCTTGATTCAAGATGCAGTGGTCTATCATAAGTTAGGCTTTGCTGTAATTGATGAACAACATCGTTTCGGGGTCAACCAACGGCGAATTTTGCGTGAAAAGGGGTTACAGCCTGATATTCTTGCAATGACGGCGACCCCGATTCCGCGGACGCTGGCGATTACCGCGTATGGCGAGATGGACGTTTCAACGATTGATGAATTGCCAAAAGGACGGATTCCAATTGAAACCAGTTGGGTGCGTAGTAATCAAGTCGAACAAGCCCTCAGCTTTGTCCGTAAACAACTTGCAAACGATTCGCAAGTCTTTGCGATTACACCGTTGATTGCCGAATCTGAACAGATGGATTTAAAGAATGCCGAGGAGATTTACGCAACGATGGTGGAACAATTTGAACCTGATTACCATGTTGCATTGTTGCATGGCCAGTTAAAAGATGATGAAAAAAATCAGATTATGAACGCTTTTTCTGAGAACAAAATTCAATTACTGGTTTCAACAACCGTCGTTGAAGTTGGTGTCGATGTGCCAAACGCGACGGTGATGCTCATTTTTGATGCGGATCGGTTCGGGTTGGCGCAATTACATCAATTACGGGGCCGGGTTGGCCGAGGTAAGAAAAAGGCATACTGTATTCTGGTGGCTGATCCGAAGAACCAACAAGGTGTTGACCGGATGACGATTATGACTGAAACCACTGATGGATTCGTCGTTGCGCAGAAGGATTTAGAATTGCGCGGGCCAGGGGAAGTCTTTGGTGATCGTCAATCTGGATTGCCCGTCTTTAAAGTTGGCGATCCAGTAGCCGACTTTGCGAGTTTACAAGTCGCCCAACAAGAAGTGCAAAAAATCTTCACGCTTGATCCTGAGTTGGCAGCACCGGACCATACGCCACTCAAAACATACTTACAACAACAAAAGCAAAATTACCTAACGTTAGATTGAAAACGGAAAGAGGAATGATGATGAAAATTGCAGTAGACGCAATGGGCGGCGATTTTGCACCCCAATCAGTAATTGAAGGTGTGTTACAAGCCCGCTCAGAATTAACAGATGTTGAATTTACGTTGTATGGTGATGAAGCACAAATTAAACCGTTGATTGATGATATGACGCGGTTAACGATTGTGCATACCACCGAAAAAATCACCAGCGAAGATGAACCAGTGCGTGCGATTCGGCGTAAAAAGCAAGCTTCAATGGTTCTGGCGGCGCAGGCAGTTAAAGATGGGGAAGCAGACGCACTCTTTTCACTAGGGAATACTGGTGCGCTCTTAGCAGCCGGATTATTCGTGATTGGTCGGATTAAAGGGATTGATCGTCCAGGTTTAATGCCTACCCTACCAGCCATTAATTCAGATTTAGGCTTCAATATGTTAGATGTTGGGGCCAACGCCGAAGCAAAGCCGGAGCATTTGCATCAATATGGCTTAATGGGGAACTTCTACGCACAAGACGTCCGTGGCATTCAAAAGCCGCGAATTGGTTTGTTGAATAATGGGACTGAAGCTGGCAAGGGTGATGAGTTGCATAAGGCAGCACATCAACTACTGGCAGATGATCTAACGTTAAACTTCATTGGTAACGTTGAAGCAAGTGAACTCTTAAAAGGGGTTGCGGATGTCGTGGTCACAGATGGGTTTACCGGCAATGCGACGCTTAAAGCAATTGAAGGGACTGCCACAATCGTGATGTCGCAAGTTAAACATGCGATTATGGATGCTGGTGTCAAAGAAAAAATCGGTGGTTTACTCTTGAAAAAGAGTGTTGGTGGGATTCGTGATAAATTCGACACATCTGTTTATGGCGGGGCTGTTTTATTAGGCTTAAAAGCCCCTGTTGTTAAGGCGCACGGTGCTGCAGATGGCCGCACGGTTTACTACACTGTTCGCCAGATTCATGCAATGCTGGCGAACCAAACGATTCAAAAAGTAATCGATTATTTTGACCAACAAAATAGCCCAAAAGAAACCGATTAAAATAGGTGGACAATGTGTTCCAAAGGCGCTACAATATACTTCGCAAGTCTGATTTGATTTACTTGAATTGAGTTGCGAAGTTATGTATAATCACTGGATACCCAAAGTGTTAAGTACGTAGGTAAGGGTTTCAATTTGGAGGTTTTTAATTATGAATGAACAAGAAATCTTTGATAAGATTGCGGCTATTATTGGCGATCGATTTGAGTTAAATAAGGATCAGGTAACAGACGAATTGAACTTCAAGGAAGACTTGGATGCTGATTCAATTGATATTGTGGAATTTGTTTTGGAATTAGAAGACACTTTTGGTGCCGAAATTCCGGATGAAGAAGCTGAAAAGATCGGTACGGTAGCTGATGCCGTTGCTTACATTAAAACAAAAATCAAATAATAACCTTAAAAACGAGCCTGTTGGTTGTGAGTATTCGCGACCGACAGGCTTATTTTTTGCATTTTAAACAGTTTGTGAAAATGAGATTATTCACATAATAATCATTTGCGGATGCGTTATAATATTAGAATGATTCTTATAATGGCTCTGCATCAATGAAAATAAATTAGAATATTTTAATCTTTATTATTTACTTTTCATTTTTAATCATGTATTATTATCTTTAATAACTGAAGGGAGTGTCCATATGAAACGAGAAAAGAGTTTGGTATTAGGTATAACAACAGTGGCGGTCACATTATTATTAGCAGCTTGTGGTAACTCAGGTAGCAAGGAAGCCGTTAAGACTGACACAGCCAGTTTTGCAACTGGGGATGTCATTTCGACAATGGATTCAGCGTTAAATACGGATGTGATCGGTGCACAGGCTTTAACCGATACGATGGAAGGTCTTTACCGCTACGAGGGTAAAGAAATTAAACCGGCGATTGCGACTAAAGTAGTCAAACCAACTAATAACGGTTTAACATATACATTCCCATTAAGAAAAGACGCGAAGTGGAGCAATGGTCAACCGGTCACGGCAGAAGATTTCGTTTATGCTTGGCGCAGAGTCGTTGATCCAAAGGTCGGTTCACAATATGCTTATATCTATGAAGGCATTAAAAATGCAGCAGACATCACGACTGGTAAGGAACCGGTTAATTCATTGGGTGTAGTAGCTAAGGATAAACACACCTTAGAAGTCACCCTTGAAAAACCAATTCCATACTTCAGTCAATTGATGACCAGTTCAACATTCTTCCCCCAATATCCAGAAGCGGTCAAGAAAGCTGGCAAGAGTTACGGGACAAATTCTAAAACATTAGTTTTCAACGGCCCTTATAAATTAGAAAATTGGAATGGCCCAGATAGCTCATGGAAAGAAGTTAAAAACACCAATTACTGGAATGCGAAAGCAGTTAAGGTTAAGACGTTGAAGTATCAAGTGGTTAAAGATCCATCAACAGCTTTAAACCTCTTCCAAAGTAATAAATTAGATCGGACGGCGATCAGTGGTGACACAGCTAAACAAATGAAAAACGATCCACATTACTCAACCTTACAAAAATCAGCAACATTCTACATGCAAGTCAACCAAGAAAAGAATCCAATCTTTAAAAATGCGAAGATTCGCCGAGCAATTTCAATGACAATTAATCGTAAAGAATTAGTCGCACAGGTTCTAGGTGATGGTTCAAGTCCAATTGCTTCTGTGACACCAAAGAATATGTCATTTGACCCAACAACTAAGAAAGATTTTGTTGATGATTTAGACGCAGCGGGTAAGAAAAATGTAAGTTACAACCCTAAAGAAGCAACAAAACTTTGGAACGAAGGCCTTGCTGAAACTGGGCAAACAGGCAAAACATTCAATTACACATTACTTGGCGATGATACGGATACTGCCAAGAAACAATCCGAATATCTCCAAAACACATTACAAAAGAACTTACCAGGTTTGAAAGTCACATTAGCGAACGTGCCATTTAAGACTCGTTTAACACGTTCAACGAACGGTGATTTCGACATGGTGGTTAGTGCTTGGAACGCTGATTTCCCAGATCCAGTCACATTCTTAGACTTGTTTGTAACAGGCGGCGATAACAATAATGGCCATTGGAGCAATGCCGAATACGATGCACAGATCAAGGCAAGTAAAGTTGACAACGCCAATGATCCTAAAGCAAGATGGCAAAACCTTGTTAAGGCACAAGATATTATGAATACAGAGTCAGGTGTCATTCCACTGTATCAATCAGGTGTGGCGTACTTAACTAACCCAAGCCTTAAAGGTTTAGACTACGGCCCTTCAGGAAGCTACAATAATGTCTCACTTTATTTAAAAAAATAAACTGACTTTATAAAGATGGGCTTCAGCGTTGAAAAACAATGAAGCCCGTTTTTGTTAGGAGCGAACTTATGAGTAAATACCTTATTAAACGAATATTCTATTTAGTGCTAACCCTATTCATTGTCGCTTCTGTGACCTTCTTCATGATGAAGTTGATGCCAGGGACGCCATATACGAATCAGGAAAAAATGAGTACTGATCAATTACGGATCATGAATGAACAGTACGGTTTGAACAAACCATTAATTCAGCAATATTTCATCTATCTAGGTGGCTTGTTGCATGGTGATTTTGGCACATCCTTCCAGTTCAACAATCAGCCCGTCTTGAGCCTAATCATGACACGTTTAGGACCTTCATTACAAATCGGGGCACAAGCGATGATTGTCGGCTCATTACTGGGTATTTTACTAGGGGCAGTGGCGGCCATTCGCAAGAATACATGGGTCGATGGCGTTGCAACGTTCTTTTCAATCGTTGGGATTTCAATTCCGAACTTTGTGTTGGCGGTCTTACTCCAGTTTTTCCTTGCCTTTAAATTACAATTATTCCCAATTGCGTTATGGGACGGCTGGTCATCTAGTGTCTTACCAACATTAGCACTAGCGGTTGCACCATTGGCGAATACGGCCCGGTTCATGCGGACTGAAATGGTCGATGTTTTAAACAGTGATTACATCGAACTCGCTAAAGCCAAAGGCAATTCAAAATGGCAAACAGTGGCAAAGCATGCCTTACGAAATTCAATGATTCCAGTTGTTACGATTATCGGGCCGATGGCAGTCAACTTGATGACTGGGTCACTAGTTGTTGAAAATATTTTCTCGATTCCCGGGATTGGGGAACAATTTGTGAAGTCAATTATGACGAATGATTATCCAACAATCATGGGCTTGACCATTTTCTATTCATTCTTATTAACAGTGATTATTCTAGTCGTCGATATTCTTTACGGGATTATTGATCCACGAATTCGATTAAGTGACAGTCAGGGGGCGCACTAAATGGCGGATATTAAAATACCAGCGGGCTCATTCAAGCCCCTTACACAAGACACGCATGAAGCACAAGAAAAAATTAGTGCACCATCATTGACGTTTACACAAGATGCCATTCGGCGCTTAAAGCAAAATAAAGTTGCGGTGGTTTCATTAGTTGTCCTCTTGATTGTGATGTTGGCTGCTTTATTGGCACCAGTGATTGCACCACAAAGTCCAAATACACAAAATGTGGCGTACGCTAACCTACCCCCTAAAATTGGATCGGGGAATATCCCTGGTTTTACCGGTAAGATGGACGTTTCCGGTGTTAAAGTTGATAAATATCAACAAGCGGGCGTTCCCAAAGGTAAAACGTTTATCTTAGGGACGGATTATCTCGGTCGTGATTTATTATCACGAATTTTATACGGGACACGCTTATCCTTATTAATTGGGATTCTAGCGACATTGGTCGATTTATTAATCGGGATTCCATATGGGATTGTTTCCGGATGGCGTGGTGGCCGTTTGGATATGTTCATGCAGCGGGTAATTGAAATCATTTCATCAATTCCAAACTTAATTGTGGTTGTCTTGATGATGTTGGTACTCCGTCCAGGTTTATTGTCAATCGTCATCGCGATTGGGTTTACCGGTTGGATTACAATGGCCCGGTTGATTCGGGCTCAAACGTTCCAACTTAAGGAACAAGAATTCGTGCTCGCCGCACGGACGTTGGGTGAAAGTTCCACCAAGATTGCTTGGAAACATCTGATTCCGAATTTATCCTCAACGATTATTATTCAAACGATGTTTACAATTCCGAGTGCGATTTTCTTCGAAGCATTCTTGAGCTTTATCGGGATTGGGATTCCAGCGCCGAATGCTTCATTAGGGACGTTATTATCAGATGGGCAAAAAGCTTTCCGTTTCTTGCCATATCAAATGTGGTATCCAGCAGCAGTCCTCTGTGTGATCATGATTGCCGTCAACTTACTAGCAGACGGATTAAGAGACGCATTCGATCCAAAATCATAGCGTGTGTAAGTAGGCGGTTATCTTTCGCGGATTAGCATAGTCTGGCGAATAATCAACTTGTTGATTATTTGTTAGACGTAGCTAACCATAAAAAGCAGTTAATGAAAGCACGTTTAGAAGCAGAGTCAGTTTCAAAAAGCATGTCAATACAAGGCCGTTTCCACGCGGTTTCATCATTGGAGGTCGTCAAATGGCAAATATTTTAGAAGTTAAACATTTAAGTATCGATTTTAAAACCTACGCAGGGAACGTCCATGCTATTCGCGATGTCAGTTTCAACTTGAAAAAAGGCGAAACACTAGCGATTGTTGGTGAATCAGGTTCAGGTAAGTCGGTAACGGTCCGTAGTATTATGGGCTTGTTAGCGGGCAATGCTCAAATTAAGGGTGGTACAATCAAGTATCACAATGAAGATCTCTTACAAAAACCAGAACAGGAAATGAATGCCTTACGTGGTAGCGATATTTCCATGATTTTCCAAGATCCGATGACGTCATTGGATCCAACGATGCCGATTGGTAAACAAGTTGCTGAACCTTTGTTGATTCATAAAACAATGAATAAGGAAGAAGCAATGAAACGTGCACAGAGTGTTTTAGAGTTGGTGGGTATTCCGAATGCCAAAGCACGGATGAAAGATTATCCGCATCAATTTTCTGGTGGGCAACGGCAACGAATCGTGATTGCGATTGCGATTGTTGATTATCCACAAATCCTGATTGCCGACGAACCGACAACCGCGCTTGATGTGACAGTGCAAGCACAAATTATCGATTTGATGAAGGAATTGCAACGCAAGATTGAAACCTCAATTATTTTCATTACGCATGATTTAGGTGTTGTGGCAGGGATTGCCGATCGCGTAGCGGTAATGTATGCTGGTAAGATTATCGAATATGGGTTGGTTGATGAAATTTTTTATCAACCCAAGCATCCATATACGTGGGGCTTATTGAACTCAATGCCAACACTTGATACTTCTGGCCGTCTTGAAGCCATTCCAGGGACCCCACCAGACTTGTTGGATCCACCAAAAGGGGATGCCTTCGCACCGCGTAATCCATATGCTTTACAAATTGATGTGGAACAGGAACCGCCATTTTTCCAAGTGTCGAAAACGCATTTTGCGGCAACTTGGTTGTTGCATCCAGATGCACCAGCTGTAGAACCACCAGCAGCCGTCCGTGCAATGATGGCTAAGTATCAGGCGACACAAGTTCAAGAGAAAGTAGGGACAATTGATGGACAAGGATAAAAAAGTATTAGTGTCGGTTAAACATTTAAAGCAATATTTTAGCCAAGGAAAAAAATCCGAAGTCAAAGCCATTGATGATGTCTCATTTGAAATCTATGAAGGCGAAACGTTTGGCTTGGTGGGTGAATCTGGTTCTGGGAAGAGTACAACTGGGCGGAGTATCATCCGGCTGTACAACCCGACAGATGGTGAAATTCTATTCGATGGCCGTGACATTAGTAAGATTAAAAATCATAGTCGTGAAATGAAGGCGTTCCGGAAAGAGATTCAGATGATTTTCCAAGATCCCTACGCGTCATTGAATCCACGGATGAAAGTCAAAGACATCATCGCTGAGGGCTTGCATATCCATCATTTGGTTAAAAATGATGCAGAATGTGATGCACGCGTCAACGAACTTTTGGAATTAGTTGGTTTGAATAAAGACCATGCAACGCGTTATCCGTATGAATTCTCCGGTGGGCAACGCCAACGTATTGGGATTGCCCGCGCGCTTGCGGTAAAACCTAAATTTATCATTGCGGATGAACCGATTTCGGCGCTTGACGTATCGATTCAAGCACAAGTGGTTAACTTGATGAAAGAAATTCAAGAACAGCAAAACTTGACGTATTTATTCATCGCACATGATTTATCGATGGTGAAATACATTAGTGATCGGATTGCGGTGATGCATAACGGTAAAATTATGGAATTGGCATCAGCCGATGACATTTATGATCGACCATTGCATCCATATACGCAAAGTCTATTGTCTGCTGTGCCGTTACCTGATCCAAAGGTCGAACGGCAACGTCGGCGAATTGCTTATGATAGTTCAATTGAGGCAGATAATGAAGGCCGTCAATTGCGCGAAGTGGCCGATGAACACTATGTCTATGCAACTGAAGCTGAACAAGCGAGTTATCAAACCGCTTTAGCAGCAATGACAACGCCATCTGCATAAAGCAACGCCTGTTTTGAAATATTCGTTTGCGTGTTACAATGAATACTTCAAAACAGGCGTTTTTTAGTGATTAATAAAAGAAACGGTTTGCTAGGAACGACGCTGTTTTTTTAAGCGTATAAACGGTATAATAGTGAAAGATTAAACAGTTGAAATGGGGTAATTTAATTTTGGATGCAGCACTAGTGAGCGAGCTTCGAGCCCGCTACGGCATTGAATTTCAGAATTTAGCACTATTGGACGAAGCCTTTACACATTCGTCATACGTCAATGAACACCGGGAGTTGGGTCTTCGTGATAACGAACGGCTCGAATTCTTGGGTGACGCGGTGATGGAAATTACGGTTTCAGAATACTTATATAAAAAATATCCGGACTGGCCAGAAGGCAAACTGACACGCTTACGGGCGGCAATCGTCTGCACGAAGAGTTTCAGTAGTTTTGCCAAAGAAGCGCACTTTGATCGATACATTCGCCTTGGTAAAGGGGAAGAAAAAAACGGTGCGCGGGCACGAGCAACACTTTTGGAAGATTTATTTGAAGCGTTTAACGGCGCTTTGTTCTTAGATCAAGGGCGTGGCGCAGTTGTTAAATTCATCGAACAAGTTGTCTTTCCCAAGATTGAAGCCGGTGAATTTTCAGACCAAACGGATTATAAGACCAATCTGCAAGAGTTCTTGCAACAAGATGGTGAAGTTGAGATTGAATATAAGTTATTGGCAGAAGTGGGACCATCACATGCCCGTCAATTTGAAGTGGATGTGATGATGGGCGATCGCGTCTTAGGTTCAGGTGTTGGCCGGAACAAAAAAGCAGCCGAACAAGCAGCTGCTAAAGTGGCGCTTGCCAAACTGAAATAAAGAAAGAAGCAAACGACAGTTGAAACCAACCGCCGTGTGTAGGGAGTTTAGTGCATGCAGTTAAAGTCATTGGTTTTATCAGGGTTTAAATCATTTGCTGATAAAACAGAAATCAATTTTTCAGAAGGTTTAACGGGCATCGTTGGACCAAACGGGAGCGGTAAAAGTAACGTCACAGAAGCAATTCGGTGGGCGATGGGCGAACAATCAGCCAAGAGCTTACGGGGCGAAAAGATGCCCGACATCATTTTTGCCGGGACTGATATTCGACCACAGATGAATAAGGCAGAAGTGACGCTGGCTTTTGATAACAGCGATCAATATTTGAAACAAGAACAAGCCAACGTCACGATTACGCGGCGTTTATTTAGAAATGGCGATAGTGAGTTTTATTTGAATCAAAAGAGTTGTCGGTTAAAAGACATCGTTAATTTATTTATGGATTCTGGCCTTGGGCGAGAATCTTTTTCGATTATTTCGCAAGGTCGGGTTGAAGCAATTTTCAACAGTAAACCAGAAGATCGGCGGAATATTATTGAAGAAGCGGCCGGTGTTTTGAAATATAAACAACAAAAGAAAAAGGCTCAATCTGAATTAGATCAAACAGATGAAAATTTGAGTCGGGTCACCGACATTCTTCATGAACTACGGGGACAAGTTGAACCGTTGAAGGAACAAAGCAGTATTGCGCAGGATTACTTGGATCAAAAAGCGCAATATGATGCGTTGCACCAACAATTATTGGTGATTGAAATTGATCAATTAGTGGCTGATCAAAAGACGTACAAAGAAAAGGCGCAAACCCTTGCGCAAGCGTTGCAAGAGATTGAAGCGGACATCACTAAGACGACGGCTGCCCAAACCGAGAATCAGGCAACCTTAGCCCAGTTGGAACAACAAATAGAACAAGATAATCAGACGTTGTTAGAAAAGTCTCGCTTGGCTGAAAGTCTATTAGGCCAAGAGAACGTTTCAAAAGAGCGCGCTAATTATACGGATGCGAACCGCCAAAGTTTAGTCGAACAGATCGACACATTAAAACAGCAATTAACGGCGGAACAAGCCAATCAATCTGAATTAAAGGCAAGTTATGAAGAAAAAGTGACGGCATTAAGGGCGTTGAAGACGGAGTTAACCACCCTTAAACGCCAAGCGTCTGGTAGTGAAGCGGAACTGAAAGCGAAGATTGAACAAATTCGTCAAGAATACATCGATCAGATGCAAGCCCAAACGACCAATCATAATGAACAACAATATTTAGAAAAGAACTTGTTACAAACTAAAACGCAACTTGCACGGCAAGATAGTGCAGTCGATGAGACATCGACGCAATTGGCACAAAAAAAGGCAGAACAAGCGGCCCAAAAAGCCCAACTTAAAACACTCAAAGCGCAATACGAAACGTTGTCCAATGAGTTGGCCGAATTACAAACGCAAATTAACACGGACCAAGCGGCTTACCAAAATCAACAAAATAGTTGGTTCCAAGCGTCTGGTATTTTACAAAAAGCGAAAGCAAAACAAGCCAGTCTTGCGGAATTAAATGAGGACTACGCCGGCTTTTATCAAGGGGTTAAGGCTGTCTTGAAGCAAAAACAACAGTTCCCTGGTTTATTAGGGGCTGTAGCGGAATTGATGCAAGTGCCCAGTGAGTATCAACAAGCGATTGAATTAGCATTAGGCGCACAGCTACAACAAGTTGTGACACGGGATGAACAGACGGCCAAACAAGCGATTGAGTATTTGAAAACCAATCGGATTGGGCGGGCAACTTTCTTACCCAATAACGTTGTCAAACCACGTTTACTACCAAGTAGCTTAGTTCACCAATTACAACAGCAGCCTGGATTTATCGGAATTGCCAGTGAGCTTGTGCAGTTTGATGAACAAGTGCGACCGGTGATGAACCATTTGATGGGCAATTTGATTGTCGCGACTGAGTTGGAGCCGGCGATTAAATTGAGTCAATTGACGGGGCATCGTTACCGAATCATTACGTTAGCAGGGGATATTTTAAGCCCGGGTGGTTCGATGACTGGGGGCCATAATAACCGACAAAACAATGGTGGGCTACTTGCGCGTAAGCAAACCTTGACTGATTTAGAAGGTCAAATTGCCAAGATGCAGGTCGCTTTGGATCAAAAGCAAGCCAGTGTCCAAGCCGCAAAAGCTCAATTAACGGCACGCCAAGCAGAATTAAATACGAAACAAGCGGCATTGGAAACCGCTAAGAATCAATATCAAGCTGCCCAAAATACGTTAGCCTTGACTGACGAACGTTTGAGTCAGTTTGAACGGCAACAACAAGCAACCGATTATCAAGTGCAACAACAACAACAAGCTTATGAGGCAGATTTAAAACGCCAGGCAGAATTAGTGGCAGCCGAAGCTGAAATTGTTGCGTCGATTGCACAGCTGCAAGCAGATCTCGAAACAGCTAATGAGCAATTACAACATTTTGATGAGAGTCAAAAACAAATTGCGCAACAACAAACAGCCCTCGAAACCAAGTTGGCTGTCGCTCAAGCTGAACAAAAGAATGTTCAGGAGAAATTAACGGTTGCTACTCTCAATAGCAACGACCTGGCAGCCCAGTTGAAGGCCAGTCAGGATAAACTAGCTGCGCTAAAACAAGCGGATCAAGAAGACGCTTCGAGTCAAAAAGAACGACGAGCACTGCTAAAGGCAACCAATGCTTTGATTGAGAAAGTCCAAGCGAAGTTAGCCACTGAACGCGCGCAAAAAGAAACGCTGAAGGCGGAACAACAAACGCTTCAAGCCAATGCCACACGCGTCTACCAATTACAAAAAAATAGTTTAGCTGAGCAAGAACAAAATGCTGTCGGGCTCAACCGGGTTAAAATTAACATTGATCAACGCTTAAATACATTGAGCGAAGATTACCAATTGACTTACGAAGCCGCCAAGGCCGCTTTGGCCGCATCAGACTTAACCGACGATCAATTGCGGTCTAAGTTGAAATTATTGAAACTCGGCTTAGCTGATTTAGGAACGGTCAACTTGGCGGCCATTGATGATTATCAACGCGTTAAAGAACGTTACGATTTCTTGATGCAACAAGATGCCGACTTGATGGACGCTAAGCGCCAATTATTAGCATCGATGGCTGAAATGGATACGGAAGTTGAAAAGCGGTTTAAGGAAACGTTTGAACAAACTGCCGCTGCTTTTGAAACCATCTTCCCGATCATGTTTGGTGGCGGCCATGCCAGCTTAACGTTGACGGATCCAAGCGCACTATTAACGAGTGGGATTGACATTATTGCGCAACCACCTGGTAAGAAACTACAACGCTTGAGTCTTTTATCTGGTGGTGAACGCGCATTGACGGCGATTACGTTATTGTTTGCCATCTTAAAAGTACGCCCAGTGCCGTTTTGTATTTTGGACGAAGTCGAAGCTTCATTGGACGAAGCCAACGTTGATCGTTTCGGTCGTTTCATGAAACGTTATGAGAGTGATACACAATTCATCGTGATTACCCACAGAAAAGGGACGATGACCCAAGCCAATCGCTTATACGGGGTGACAATGGCGGAATCTGGAATCTCGAAGATTGTTTCCGTTTCATTAGAAGAACACGCAACAGCCTAGGAGGAAAACCATGGGATTATTTGATCGTATTAAAAAAGCATTCTCAGCCGAACCAGAAAAAGAAACACCGGTTGAACAAGACCAAGCGATACCGGAAACACCGGTTGAATCAGACGCTACGCCGGTTGAATCGCAAACCCCTGCAGAAACTGCGGCAGCTGAGAAAACTGAAACCGATGAACCAGCCAGTTTAGCAACTGAAGATGATTCAGAAACGGTATCACCGCTTGACACACCAACGGCGGCACCCGTAAACTCAGAACCAGAACCAGTTGAAGCGTCGGCAGTAACTGAAGAATCCGATGCGATTGAAGAAGTGCCGGAAACAGAAGCAGTAACTGGCGACATGCAAGCTGCTGAAACGAAGAAGTATGATGATGGATTAGAAAAATCCCGGCTCACATTTGGGCAACGCTTAAATGCGTTGTTCGCTAACTTTAGAAGTGTTGATGAAGCCTTTTTCGATGATGTTGAAGAAATGTTAATTGAAGCCGATGTTGGCTACGAAACAGCGATGAAGATTGCTGACGAATTACGTGACGAAGTGAAGTTGCGTAACGTTAAGAAACCGGAAGCGGTTTCACAAGCGATTGTTGAAAAGCTAGTTGATTTGTACGGTCAAGAAGGCCAAGCAGAAGATAATCAATTGCATTTCGCTCCACAAGGCGAATTAACTGTCTTCTTATTCGTTGGTGTCAATGGTGCAGGGAAAACAACCTCAATCGGGAAGTTTGCCCACCAATTAGAAAAAGCGGGTAAGAAGGTCTTATTAGCGGCTGGTGATACCTTTAGAGCGGGCGCCATCGAACAATTACAAGAATGGGGTCGCCGGGATAATGTCCCCGTGGTTGCTAGTGCAGCAGGGAGTGATCCAGCGTCAGTTGTCTATGACGCGGTTAAGCGCGCTAAAGAAGAACAATTCGATATTTTATTAGTTGATACGGCCGGTCGTTTGCAAAACAACGTCAACTTGATGAAGGAATTGGAAAAAGTGAAACGCATCATCACACGTGAAGTGCCAGCTGCACCGCAAGAAGTGTTGTTGGTCTTGGATGCAACAACCGGACAAAATGCTTTAGTCCAAGCTAAACAATTCAAGCAAACAACCGATGTAACTGGGATTGTCTTAACTAAATTAGATGGTTCAGCAAAAGGGGGTATTGTGTTGGCTGTTCGCACAGAACTCCACTTACCAGTCAAAATGGTTGGTCTGGGAGAACAAATGAACGACTTACAACTCTTTGATCCCAACCGATTTGTTTATGGCTTGTTCAAGGACATCATTGTCGGCGATGGGCCACAAAAAACAGCTGATACAGATGTTAGTCAGGCGATTAAATAGCAAAAAGGCTAGGACAAATAATTTGTTCTAGCCTTTTTTTAGAAGAAAGAGAGATTAACAGATGAAAATTGTGTTAGCACCAGATTCATTTAAAAATGCTGTTACCGCAAAAGAAGCGGCTCGTGCAATGCGGAAAGGATTCGAAAAAATCCTACCAAGCGCGTCCTATGTCGAAGTGCCAATGGCAGATGGCGGCGAAGGGACTGTCCAAGCGCTTGTCGATGCGACCAATGGCCGGTTCTTAACCGCACAAGTGCAAAATGCATTGGACCAAACGGTATCAGCACAATATGGCATCTTGGGTGATGGCAAAACGGCGGTGATCGAGATGGCAGCTGCTAGCGGGATTCAGTATGTTGATGCGCAAACGCAAAATCCGTTGATAACAACGACTTATGGCACCGGTCAGTTAATGGCGGCCGCACTAGCACAAGGTGTGCAAACAATTGTGATTGGTTTGGGCGGCAGTGCGACCAATGATGGCGGTGCTGGAATGGCACAAGCACTTGGGGTGCGTTTGTTAGATGTTGACGGACAGGTGTTACCACTGGGCGGTGGGGCGCTTGCGCGTTTAGCACGGATAGATACGACGCATATGATACCGGCACTATCAAGGGTTAAGGTTGTGATTGCATCAGATGTCACAAATCCGCTTGTTGGCCCGAATGGCGCATCAGCCGTGTTTGGTCCACAAAAAGGAGCAACCCCAGCAATGGTCGCGCAACTTGATCGGAATTTAACGCACTTTGCTGCGGTGATTGAACGTGATTTAGGGAAATCTGTTGCGCAAATACTAGGTGCGGGTGCTGCTGGTGGCTTAGGGGCTGGTTTATTGGCGTTTACGGATGCGCAGGTTCAACCTGGTGTTGAGATGGTCGTGGCGCAAACTGGGTTAACTGAGATTGTCCGAGATGCGGATATCGTCGTCACTGGGGAGGGCGGAATCGATTCTCAGACACAATATGGTAAGACGCCAATTGGAGTCGCCAAAGCGGTTAAACAAGTTAATCCACAGGCGACGGTGATTGCGATTGCCGGATATATTGGAGCGGGGATTGATGTGCTTTATGAATTAGGAATTGACAGTATTTTCTGCACAACACCTGGCGCAATGTCATTAGCAAAAGCAATTGAAGCTACTGAAGTTAATTTAACGCAAGTCAGTGAAAATATCGCGCGATTAATCGCTAAACAACATTAGAAAAGAGGACCGACAAACGTGTCGATCCTCTTTTTTAGCATTAAGCTGTTTTGGCTTTTGGTTCGCGTCCCAAAATCACTTGGGCGATAATTAAGACGACATAGGCGATTAAAACGCCACCTAGTAGACTGTTGGTTGCGGTTGCTTTAACCAACCAGTATTCTTGCCAAGCGTGATTGTTGAAGACCCACCAGAATAATAGCCCGAATAATAAGGTTAAGATGTTTAAAATGGCGAAGAACCAAAGATTACCATTTTCCTTGTTCTTTAAATAGACGACTGAGAAGATTAAGTTCCAAATCCCCCAACCGATTAATGCGAATATAACGCCCCAATAGATAATTGTTGCTGCCATCATACAACCTCCATAGAAATTCCAATTTAAGTTATGAAAAAGCTTACAGTTCTATTTTAGCATGATTTTTCGTTTATACCAGTGAAAAGATAATTAATGCACAAACTTCTAGTTAAATCGCGCAATAAAACGTTGACTAAGCCCGTTAAAATCGGTACTCTAATACTTAGGTCAAACTAAGTCTAGGAGGCGTCAAATGGAACTCGCACAAAACGCACGCATGAATTCGTTGTTCGAATTTTATGGCGCACTTTTAACGGCAAAACAACATAGTTATATCTCTTTATATTATGGGGATGATTTTTCCCTCGGTGAAATTGCTGCTGAATACAATGTTAGTCGGCAAGCGGTCTATGACAACATTCGCCGGACTGAAAAAATCTTAGAGGGTTACGAAGAAAAGCTACATCTTTACCGTAATTATGAACAGCAAAATGCCAGTGCAGATACGCTACAAAAGTATATTCAAGCGCACTATCCAGACGATCAAGAACTGATGCGCTTGTTGGCTGACTTACTGAATTTAACCGAACAATAATTAACTTAAAGGACTGATAAAAAATGGCATTTGAAGGGCTAACAGAACGACTACAAGGCGCATTGAGTAAGCTTCGGCGTAAAGGGAAGATTACCGAAACAGACGTCAATCAAGCGATGCGCGAAATTCGGCTGGCATTATTAGAAGCCGACGTTAACTTTAAAGTGGTTAAAGACTTTATTAAAGTCGTCAAGGAACGCGCCATCGGGGCAGAAGTCCTTGATAGCTTATCACCTGCACAACAAATTGTAAAAATCGTTGATGAAGAATTAACGAAGATGATGGGTGAAACGGCTGTGCCGTTGAATAAATCACCACATATTCCAACAATCATTATGATGGTTGGGTTACAAGGGGCCGGGAAAACAACCACGGCCGGGAAATTAGCAAAATATTTAATCCAAAACGAAAAAGCACGGCCATTGATGATTGCCGCCGATGTTTATCGGCCAGCTGCGATTGAACAATTGAAGACCGTCGGCAAGCAAGTTGACGCACAAGTCTTTGAAATGGGGACGGATGTCAACCCAGTTGAAATCGTCCGTCAAGGGTTAGCACAAGCGGCCTTACAAAAGAACGATTACGTCTTAATTGATACGGCTGGTCGTTTACAAATTGACGAAGCCTTGATGCAAGAATTGGCTGATATTAATGAGCTAGCCCATCCAAATGAAATCCTCTTAACGGTCGATGCCATGACTGGGCAAGCCGCTGTCGATGTTGCTGAAGGCTTTAACAGTCGTTTAGATGTCACCGGGGTCGTTTTAACCAAGTTAGATGGCGACACACGTGGTGGGGCAGCCCTCTCAATTCGTGCAGTCACCGGCAAACCAATTAAGTTCACTGGTCAAGGTGAAAAACTTGATCAACTCGACATTTTCTATCCAGATCGGATGAGTAGCCGAATCCTTGGGATGGGTGACATGTTGAGCTTGATTGAAAAAGCGCAACAAGATTATGACGAGCAAAAAGCAGCTGATATGGCTGAAAAGATCAAAGAAAATAGCTTTGATTTTAACGATTTCTTGGATCAGATGGATCAATTGCAGAGCATGGGACCTTTGGAAGATATCATGAAGATGATTCCAGGGATGGCCAATAACCCACAACTCAAGAACATCAAGATGGATCCGAAAGACATGGCGCATATGAAGGCCATCGTTCAATCAATGACGCCACAAGAACGGGAAAATCCTGACTTATTGAATCCTAGTCGCCGTCGTCGTTTAGCGGCTGGTGCTGGTCGCCCAATCGTTGAAGTTAACCGGATGATCAAACAATTCAATCAATCGAAAAAGATGATGAACCAAATGTCAAAGGGCAACTTTAACGGCATGGAAGGTTTAATGGGCAACGGTATCAAGGGTAAAATGGGTAAGATGGCCATGAATTCAATGATGAAAAAACAAAAGAAAAACAAGAAGAAACGTCTCAAGAACGCGCGTCGTTTTAAATCTTAAAAAAATTTGTCCTGTAAAGAAAAAACACTTTACACGGCGTTTAAAATTTGGTATATTATGACATGTTAAAGAATTAATAGGAGGTGGCATTAATGTCAGTTAAAATTCGTATGAAACGTATGGGTTCAAAGAAACGCCCATTCTACCGTATCGTTGTTGCAGATTCACGTTCACCACGTGATGGTCGCTTTATCCAACAAGTAGGTTACTACAATCCATTAACAGAACCAGTTGACTTGAAGTTAGAAGAAGAAGTTATCATGGATTGGTTACAAAAAGGCGCACAACCTTCTGATACTGTTCGTAATCTTTTATCAAAACAAGGGATTATGCAAAAATATCACGAAGCACGCTTCGCTAAAAAGTAGGGATTCGTTATGACAGACGTGAAGGAACTAATTATTGCAATTGTTCAGCCACTTGTCGAACATCCGGAAGACGTCAAATTGACTGAACATGAGACAGAACGTTTTATGGAATTTGACTTACAGGTTAATCCAAGTGATATCGGTCGCGTCATTGGCAAGCAGGGACGGGTTGCACAGTCCATCCGTACCATTGTCTATAGTGTGAAAGCACCATACCAAAAACGGATCCGTTTAAATATTGTAGATGCCTAACAAAAACGTTTAAATGAAGCAGAGATGTTTTATTTAGGCGTTTTTTGTCGATTAAGGAGAAATTAAATGCCAGAAAAATACTATCAAGTTGGTAAAATTGTCAATACCCACGGCATCCGTGGTGAAGTGCGGGTCATTGCGACGACTGACTTTACGGATTCACGATTTAAAAAAGGCGTGCAACTGGCCGTCGAAATGCCCAATGGCCTTGTTGATGTTAAAGTGGCGGCAATGCGCCAACACAAGCAATTCTATCTATTACAGTTCGAAGGAATGGGCAATATCAACGATGTTGAACAGTTCAAGGGTCATAATTTAAAGATTGCTGCAAGTCAACGCGAAGATGATTTGGAAGATGATGAGTTTTACTACGGTGATATTATCGGCTTAGAAGTGGTTGAAGAAGCCGATGGAACCAGCTATGGGAAAGTCTCAGAAATCATCGATCCAGGGCCCAACGATGTCTGGGTAATCAAGCGCCGTGGCCGTTCAGACTTACTCTTACCATTTTTGAAGTCAGTCGTTAAGAAAATTGATATTGAAGCGGGTAAAGCCTACGTTGAAGTACCAGAAGGATTGATTGATAATGAAGATTGATGTCTTAAGTTTATTTCCAGATATGGTTCAAAATGGGTTATCCCAATCAATTATCGGTAAGGCAATTGATCGTGACTTAATTGATTTAGAAGTGACGGATTTCCGTGATTTTTCAGTCAATAAACACAATTCGGTTGATGATGCGCCGTATGGTGGAGGTGCGGGGATGTTGCTCCGACCACAACCGATTTTTGAGGCGATGGATCAAGTGAATGCCAAGAATCCGGGGCACAAACGGGTTATTTTGCTCGATCCAGCTGGGGTAACGTTTAACCAAAAAGTTGCCGAAGAATTTGCTCAAGAAGACCACTTGGTTTTTATCTGTGGGCATTACGAAGGCTATGATGAACGGATTCGCACGCTAGTCACTGATGAAGTCTCATTGGGCGATTTCGTCGTCACTGGAGGCGAATTGGGCGCAATGGTGATGATCGATGCCATTTCGCGGCTTGTACCTGGCGTCTTGGGGAATGAACAATCAGCGGTTACGGATTCTTTTTCGACCGGCTTATTGGAACATCCACAATATACGCGACCACCGGAATACCGCGGTTTAAAGGTACCTGAAGTCTTGATGAACGGGAATCATAAGCTCATTAACGAGTGGCGCGAGAAGATGTCCTTGAAACGGACATATGAACGGCGTCCGGACTTACTAGAGAAGATGACGTTGACCAAGGATCAGTTGCACTGGTTACAAGAAATTAAGCAAGAAGCGGCTGAAAAATAAGGCTTTTATTCTCAGTTGAATTATGCTAAAATTAAAAATTGTGATGATTAGTCACAAAACAACGGTATTCCGCTGGCGCAAGACGTTAATGAATATCTGTGGAAAAAGGAGAGATTCAAAATGAATCCATTAATTCAAGAAATTACTAAGTCTCAATTACGTTCAGATATTCCTGACTTCCGTCCTGGGGACAACGTACGTGTTCACGTGCGTGTTGTCGAAGGTACTCGCGAACGTATCCAATTATTCGAAGGTGTTGTTATCAAACGTCATGGTGTTGGCGTGAGTGAAACTTACACAGTTCGTAAAATCAGTAGCGGTGTGGGTGTGGAAAGAACTTTCCCATTACACTCACCACGTGTTGCTCAAATCGAAGTTACTCGTCATGGCCGTGTACGTCGTGCTAAGTTATACTACTTACGCGCATTACGTGGTAAGGCAGCTCGTATCAAAGAAGCTCGTCGTTAAGATGACATTAAAAAAGGCCGACTCATTACGAGTTGGTCTTTCTTTATGTGGATTACAAAGTTAGGTGATGACAGATGAATCAATGGATCTACGTTGTTTTATATCAAGCAAACCCACTTTATTATGATAAAAGTAAAATGATCCGGGCGTTTAGTTCGGAACAACGGGCCCAAGAATATGTGGCGTTGCTCAATGAGACGCCATATGCGAATCAATCACTAAAAGAGGGCCATTATACTTATCAAAAGTTGAACTTAAACTAATCTAATAAATGCCACTTATAAGGCGCAATCTGATGCTTCTGTGGAGTATGGGATTGTGCCTTTTTGGGTTGCGGCACTTTCTTGAGGGTCATTAGGAGTGCAAGTAGTGGTTCTAATAATAGAATAAAGACGGTAAATCCAAGAAATCCAGCTACGGCGTAGAATGCTTCAGGCGCAAGTGTGAGTTGATTAAAGAACCGTTCGCAGCGGTGGTTGAAGGCGTTTAATTTTTGTTCACTGCCATCACGATCGACTGCGTGGTGGACCTTTGGATGCCGACAAACTTCAAAGCGGATTGGATTTTTTTGATGATTACTAGAAAAGCGCATGCCTTTGCCGAAGAAGTAAGGGCTTACAAAAGGCAGTAAACAAAGTACCAATAAAGATAGAATCGCAGTTAGTCGTTTCATTACTAGAACCTCTTTTGTCTTAATTTCAAACTAATTATACCATAAATTAAATGGGTTAGCGCATAAAAAAATAGCCCTCCGACGAGGACTAAGCAGGTGTTCGATAATGGAAATGATAGACTTTAAATGAAATGATCAAGCTAACCACTAACAAGAAAAGGGCAACTAGTAATAAATTAGGGACTAAAATCAAGATGATGTAAGCGACGATTGCACATAAGTATGCCAGTAAAATCAAATTCTGATCGAGTGATAATAAATAAGCAACAATATGCAAAATAATAGCAATAATGCACAACCACCATACTTTCGCCATGGCATCCATATAAGTGGGGATGAATTTCGTAACGTGGGGGTTAACCACTAGAATGATCAAAGATTGTAAAACCGTTACAACTAAGAAAATTAAGTTGAATAAAAACGGTAGTTTGCGATAAGAAATCTTCATATTAATAAACCTCTATCATTTAAGATTCTTTAAGTATAACGAATTTTTTTATAAAAAGAAATATGATTCAATAAATTTAATAATTGGTCAATTGGTAGATTGTAAAATTAATCCGAACGCTGTTCGGACAAAAAAGATCAGCTTCCTTTAAAATGGTGTTTACCACAAACCCATCTTTTAGGAGCTGATCTTTTGTCTAGTATAACCTATTCCGAACGAATTAAAATCGAAACCT